>PKZC01000465.1 GCA_003132905.1 Bryobacterales bacterium
CCTGCGTCTCCGGATCGCCCAAGCGTGCGTTGAACTCCACTACCTTGGGCCCTTGCGCGGTCATCATCAAACCCGCGTACAAAAAGCCGGTGAACGGTGTGCCTTCGGCGCGCATTTGAGCGATCGCGGGCCGAATCACCTGGGCCATCACTAGCTGTTGGCGAAATGCATCCAGAATGCGTCCATCACAGTATGCGCCCATGCCGCCGGTGTTCGGACCCTGGTCATTGTCGTCGACCGTTTTGTGATCCTGCGTCGGCTCCAGCGCCAGTACGTTTACACCGTCAGTCAGCGCAATGAAACTCACTTCTTCGCCAACCAGGAATTCTTCGATCACCAAGCCGTGTCCCGAAGGTCCACCCAGCATGATCAATTGATCGATGGCGCGGTTCGCCTCCTGATGGGTATTGGCGATGATAACTCCTTTGCCCGCAGCCAGACCGTCGGCTTTGATCACGACCGGTAAGTCGAATTCGAGCAGCGCATCGCGCGCTTCCTCTGCACTGGTTGCGGTGGCAAACCGCGCTGTTGGAATGCCAGCGCGCAACATCAATTCTTTCGCGAACGTCTTGCTCGCTTCCAGGCGTGCTGCGGCAGCCGTGGGACCCACGATCCGGCGGCCCTGCGCTCGAAACTGATCCACGATGCCTGCAGCCAATGGAGTCTCCGGGCCAACCACGGTCAGATCCGCATCCATCGATTCAGCGGCCGCGAGATAGTCCGAAGTCGCCAGGCAAGTGGCCACCTGCGCCATTCCAGGATTCCCGGGTGCGGCGTACAACGCGGACGTCTTGGGGCTCTGCGCCAGCTTCCAACACAATGCGTGTTCGCGGCCGCCCGAGCCCACTACCAATATCTTCATTGCGGGTAAATCGAAGTATGCCACACTGAACATGGAAAGCCATGAAAGCGCGATATGACGTCGTTGTCGTAGGGGCCGGCCATGCCGGGTGCGAAGCCGCGCGCGCGTGTGCTCGCCTGGGTCTGCGTACCGCGATGATCACCATGAACCTCGACTTGATCGCGCAGATGTCCTGTAATCCAGCGATTGGCGGAATCGCCAAGGGTCATCTTGTTCGCGAAATCGATGCGCTGGGCGGCGTGATGGGTGAACTGACTGACGCGGTGGGCATCCAGTTTCGCTTGCTGAATACCAGCCGCGGACCCGCTGTTTGGTCACCGCGCGCACAGTGCGACAAGAAGCAATACCGCGTCATGATGCGCGAGCTGCTCGAGAAAGAACCAAATCTTCGCATCCTGCAAGCCGAAGTGGCGCAGCTGGCGATCGAGAACGCCCGAGTCACGGGGGTGTTGCTCCGTGATGGTAGAACAATCTCAAGTGATTGTGTCGTTGTTACAACTGGAACGTTCTTGAACGGCCTCGCGCATGTGGGTGAAATGAAGTACAGTTGCGGCCGGAACGGGGAAGCGTCATCCAACTTGCTGGGCGACCAGTTACGCACACTCGGCCTCGCCTGGACACGCCTGAAGACCGGCACGCCGCCGCGCCTGGATGGTCGAACGATTGATTGGTCTCGCTTTGAAGCGCAGGACGGTGACGCAGAGCCGACCCCATTCTCATTCCTCACTGAAAAGATTGAGCGAGAACAGATCAAATGTTATTTATCGTACACTACAGAAGAAACCCTGCGGATTCTACGAGATAGCATCGCGCGCTCGCCGCTTTATAGTGGTCAAATCGAGGGTGTTGGGCCCCGGTATTGCCCCTCCATCGAAGATAAAGTTGTCAAGTTTCCCGACAAGGGCCGCCACCAGATCTTTCTGGAGCCCGAGGGCATTGACACGAACGAAGTTTACGTCAATGGCATGTCCACCAGCATGCCCATCGACGTGCAGTCGGCGATGATTGCGTCGATACCTGGCCTGGAAGACGCTGAGATGATACGCCCCGGCTATGCGATTGAATACGACGCCATTGACCCGCGGGAGTTGAAGCATAGTCTAGAAGTGAAGTCGATTCAAGGCTTGTTTCTCGCCGGCCAGATCAACGGCACTTCGGGTTATGAGGAAGCTGCTTGCCAAGGATTAATCGCCGGAATCAATGCTGCGCGCAGAATTGGAAAGCAAGAGCCAACGATTATCGGCCGCACCCAGGGATATACCGGCATTCTTATCGATGACTTGGTGAGCAAAGGCGCTGACGAACCGTATCGAATGTTCACATCGCGCGCGGAGTTCCGCTTGCACCTTCGCATCGATAATGCCGACGAGCGCTTAACGCCCATCGGTCGTGAAGTGGGCTTAGTCAGCAATGATCGTTGGAGTCTCTTTTCTCGGAAGCAGAAGCAGAAGACGCTTATCACCAGTTTGTTGGAGACAAATCGGTACAGTGAAGGCTCGGGCGAGGACCGGCCCACGCTGCTGCAATGGCTTCGCCGCTCGGAGGCCCGGATTGCAACGCTATCGGCGCGGATCGCAGAGGCGCTGGGCGAAGAACCGGTCCATGGGCTGCTAGCGACGATTGAGACCGAGATAAAGTACGCAGGATATATCTCTCAGCAGCTGCGGCAGATTGATCGCATGCGCGAGTCGGAACTCCGTCCGATTCCTTCGGGGTTCCAATTCGCGAGTATACCGGGTCTCTCGGCGGAAGCGAAGCAGAAGCTAGAGCGAGTCCGCCCACATAATTTGGGACAAGCCGGCCGTATTCCGGGAATCACGCCCGCGGCGATCGCCGTGCTTGACGTCTACTTGAGCCTTGGCACCCACGCCTGAAGTTCCCCTTTGGTTCTCCGAACTCCTCCAGAAGGAGCTAGTTCGACGGGTTCCGCTAACTCGGGCGCAAATAGCTCAGCTCTATCAGCATTACGAACTGCTAGTTCGTTGGAACGAGCGGATGAATCTTACAACCGTCCGACCCGGCCCTGAAATGATGATACGGCACTATTGTGAGTCGCTATTCTTTGGAGCTCATCTGCCTGCGGTTGACGATAACGTTTCGCTGCTGGATTTGGGCTCAGGCGCCGGATTTCCCGGCGTGCCACTGGCGATCCTGAGACCAAGTTGGCAAGTAATACTGGTCGAGGCTAGCCAACGGAAAGCCGTGTTTCTTAGGGAATCTACTCGCCATTTGCACAATGTACGTGTTCTCGCTCAACGGCTGGAGAATCTTGTCGAGGCGGCCGATTGGGTTGTGGCGAGGGCCGTCGAGCCGCTGCAAATCCTTGCCAATATTCCAAGGCTGGCTCCAAATGTCGGTCTTATGTTGACCGAGCCTGATTTCTCCTTGATCACCACCAAATCTCACATTGCATGGGCAGATCCAGTTCGGTTACCTTGGGGAGACCGAAAGATCTGCGTTTTCGGTCGTTCCACGTGAAACGTTCCACGTGAAACCTCCCGATGGCAAAAGTCATAGCGATTGCGAATCAGAAGGGCGGGGTCGGAAAGACAACCACTGCGGTAAATCTAGCTGCGTCTTTGGCAGCAAATGATCTGCGGGTTCTCCTGATAGATTCAGATCCCCAAGGAAATGCTACTACGGGTCTTGGAATCACGAAAGGCGAAGGCCGACCAACGTTATACCAAGTACTGCTTGGAGACGCCGAGATCTCGGCCGCGATCATTCCCACTGCATTTGACGGTCTTGACATCCTTGGCTCGGATAAGAATCTGGTGGCAGCAAATCTTGAGCTTGTCGAGCTGGAAAATCGAGAGTTTAGGCTTCGGGAGAAAATAGACTCAATTCGGGAACGATATAACTTCATCCTCATCGATTGCCCCCCTGCACTCGACTTGCTGACCTTGAACGCCATGATCGCAGCTGATTCTATCCTGATACCAATCCAATGCGAGTTCTTCGCCCTGGAAGGTATCTCCCAACTAATGGACACGATCGAACGCGTGCGGAGCTCTTTCGGAACCCTGCTCAAAATCGAAGGGGTGCTGCTTACGATGTACGATGATCGAACCAACTTGACCCGTCAAGTTGAATTGGACCTGCGGACCTTTTTCGAAAAGTCAGTCTTTGAAACCGTGATCCCACGAAGCATTCGGTTAGCCGAGGCCCCCAGCTATGGAAAGCCGATCATCACCTACGACGTTCGTTCGCGGGGGGCCGAAAGCTATATACAACTTGCAAAGGAGGTCCTGGCTCGTGAACATGACGCCGGACAAGCAACGCAAAGCCTTGGGTAGGGGGCTCTCCGCTCTACTTCCCCAAAGACCCACCGCTACCGCAGCTGAACCGGCCACCCAACCGGCTAGCTCCGGACGCCAAGTGGCTTCGATCGCAATTGCCGAAATACAGCCTAATCCTTTACAACCGCGGTCGGTTTTCGATGCTGCGCGTTTAGAGGAACTCTCTAACTCCATCAAAACACACGGGATAATACAACCAATTCTGGTGCGTCACCATGGCTCCCATTATGAGCTGATCGCCGGCGAGCGCCGTCTCCGCGCGGCCAAATTAGCGGGGCTCCTTGAGGTCCCAGCCATTGTTCAAGATTATACCGATGGCCATGTACTCGAGATAGCCCTCATCGAGAATATCCAGCGCGAAGACCTGAATCCCATGGAAACCGCCCAGGCTCTGGAGCGCTTGCATACAGAGATGAACCTCAGCCATGAGGAGATTGCGACGCGCACTGGCAAGGACCGCACCACAATCACGAATATGATCCGCCTGCTACGCCTTCCGCGGGAGGTGCAGCTCCTGGTGGCCGAGCGCCGCCTCTCCATGGGCCATGCCCGCGCGATCCTCGGTTTGGCAACTCCCGAACTACAAACGCAGGTTGCAGAAAAGGCGGCAGCGCAAGGCTTCTCCGTTCGTCAGGTCGAACGACTGGTCAAGAAGGTAAACGAGCCTCGGGTGGCCTCGGACGATCCACTGCAGGACCCCAACATCAAGGCTGCCGTCAGCAGTTTGGAAACCGCCCTGGGGACGCGGGTTCGAATCGTCGAAAAGTCAGATCAGCGGGGTAGGATCGAAATTGAATACTATTCGCAGGAGGAACTGCAACGGATCTACGAGTCGATTATTTCTACAGGATCGGAATCGATGGCGTGATGGTGCCGGCGGCAGGAGTCGAACCTGCGACCTACGGATTATGAGACCGTCGCTCTAACCACCTGAGCTACACCGGCAGCGCTTTTTCAAGGGTAGGCGGAGGCGCATTAGCCTGTCAACCGCCTTAGGCTAAATGATTAAAAGCCTTGACAAAACGAGCGCATTAGAGTTAATTAATAATTAGAGGCTGAAGGAAGTTCAAAGTTCCCCAGCCAGTCAGTCTAGGAGGTACCTATCGACATCGATTACCCACTAGGGCGGCTACCGGCTTCCTCGACGTGCTTGGGCTAAGATGAAAACGCAGGGTGAGAGAATTTGCCTCACCAACTTGCGGCGAGTTCACCGCATTACTAGCATCTAGACCAGCAAGCGGGGGTTGGCGGTCGCCCTGAAATATTTGACACATCCTTTTTCCCTCCAGTAGATTCGATCTAGTGCCGCAACCGATCGTAGAGTTCCGGAGTGTCTCCAAGAACTACCCAATCTACGCGACTCCAAGTTCCCGCCTCAAAGAATTACTCTGTCTGAATCGAATCTCGTTTCACCACGACTTTGCTGCCCTTGATGACGTCAGCTTCGAAATCTATCGCGGAGAAACATTCTGCATCGTGGGAGAGAACGGATCCGGCAAAAGCACTTTGCTGCAGATCGTCGCCGGCATATTGCATCCTTCGAAGGGCGACGTAGTCGTCAGTGGCCGCGTGGCAGCGCTGCTGGAATTAGGCAGCGGCTTCAGCCCGGAATTCACGGGACGCCAGAACGTCTACATGAACGCCGCGATCCTAGGTTTGTCGCGCCGCGAAATCGACGCTAAGTTTGCGCAGATTGAGGAATTCGCCGAGATCGGTGAGTTCATCGATCAGCCGGTGAAAACGTACTCGAGCGGCATGGGCGTGCGCTTGGCCTTTGCCGTGGCTATTCATGTTGAACCCGAGATCCTGCTCGTGGATGAAGCGCTTTCGGTAGGCGATATCTATTTCCGGCAGCGCTGCATGCGCAAGGTGCATGAGATGCGCGATGCAGGCGTCACTATCTTATTCGTCTCGCACGCCATCGCGGAAGTGAAGGCTTTGGGAGACCGCGCCATGTGGCTCAATGCCGGTCGTATCAAAGAAATCGGAAATACCGATTCCGTGGTCACGCGATATATGGCCGCGATGGTCGAGAAAGACAATGTCTACCTGACGACCGCGCACCGCAAAGTACAAGAGGCTCCCCATCAACCCGTGAAAGCGCCCGAGATCGTAGACAGCATCCCGAATATCGATCACCGCTTCGGTGACGGCCGAGCAGAGGTGATTGGCATCACGATTCTGGATGCCGCGGGACAATCGCTCTACGTTCTGGAACCGTCTTCCAATATCGTGGTGCGCATCAGTGTTCGCGCGATCGAAGATATTACGCTACCGATCGTCGGTTTCATGATTCGCAATCATATTGGATTGGATTTCGCCGGCACCAACACAGCGCGCGAGGCCTTCGATGTACCGCCCATGGCGGCAGGCGATATCTACACGGTCGACTTTCACGTGCAACTTCCCGAACTCTACCCCTCGGCGTTCTCTTTCTCCCCTGCCATCGCCGATGGCACGCTGCATTCCTACCGTACCTGCGATTGGGTGGACAATGCCATCGTTTTGCAGATGGGGCCGGCCAACGGCGAGGTCTATGGACACATTCATTTGCCCTGCCGGGTGGAATTGAATCGCTGTCTCAATGCACGGCCGCCAGCTTTGTCGCACGCGGAGCCCACCGTTGGTTGAATTTACCGGCGAGCGAGTAATTCCCGGCCAAGTGAATGACGACCTTTGGAGCGAGCACATCGCACGCTATGCATTCGCTCGCCGATACGCGCGGAACAAGCGCGTGCTCGATGCAGGTTGCGGCACAGGCTACGGATCGGCCGAACTTGCGCAATCAGCCGCTGAAGTAACAGGCGTAGATATCGCCGGGGACGCAATTGAGTATGCAAGTGCCAATTATCCGATACCTGGTTTGAGCTTCATCGAGTCATCCTGCACGGCCGTTCCCTTCCCGCCAGCGTCTTTTGATCTTCTCGTCGCATTTGAAGTAATCGAACACCTGCAGGACTATCGTTCTTTTCTCGATGAATGCTCCCGCGTGCTCACTCGCGAAGGCCTGTTCATCGTGTCGTCGCCCAACAAGCGCTACTATGGCGAAACACGCGCGGCTACAGGGCCAAATCCATATCACGAACACGAATTTGAAGCCGAAGAATTTGTGCGGGAATTGGAACGCGTCTTTCCCAATGTTCAGTTGCTTCTGCAGAACCGGGTGGAGTCGTTCGCGTTTCATCCGCCTGTCGGCTTCTGGCCTGCCGAAGCGCGCATCGATGGCGGAGGCGGGACTGCCCAAGACGCGCATTTTTTCATCGCGCTTTGTTCCCGCGCACAGTTGCCTGAGCCAAAGTCGTTCGTATACGTTCCNNCTGCCAATATGCTGCGCGAGCGCGAACAACACGTCGAGGCACTGGAACGTCAATTAGGAGATCTCAAAGCCGACCGCCAGGCCCTTCTTGAACTCTTCCGCCAACAAACCAGAGACCTGGAGGAGCGTAATCTGTGGGCGCAGCGCTTGGATACCGATCTTAAGGCAGCCGGAGAGCGTATCTTTGCTTTGCAGAACGAGCTTGCCGAACTCACCGCCGGTTACCAAGCCCAATTCGCGCGAATGGAAGAGCAGAACCAAATTAAGACTGATTGGGCCCTCAAGGCTTCGGCCGAGCTGCAAGCCAAATGCCAGGAGTTGGCCGATTGTGTAGGATTACTCGACGCTGCCAACAGCACCGTGCGGGAACGTACCGTGTGGGCGCAGACTGCCGAGGCTCAGCGCGCGGAACTCGCGGCGCGGCTTGAAATGATCCGGGACTCTCGCTGGGTGAAAATGGGACGGACGGTGGGACTTGGCCCCGACCTTTCGAAATAGTGAAAACGTTCCTGATCATCCTTTGGCGATTCGTTAAGGCGCTTCCCCTTGTCCTGGTTTTCCCGATCCTGTTGTTGATCGCGATGGCCTCGCTCGCCGCGGTAGACCTCGCGTCAGTGTTCCGCAAGAAATCGCTTCCACCAGACCAGCGGCCCGACAACAGTGCGGCAAGTGTTGTGATTCCCAATTGGAATGGCCGCGATCTTCTGGAAAAGTACATCCCGTCCGTCATGGAAGCCCTGGCCGGCAATCCCGAGAACGAGATTATCGTTGTAGACAATGGCTCGGAAGACGGCAGCGCGGAATTCTTGCGCAAACATTTCCCTTCCGTGACTGTATTGGCGCTTGACCGCAACTTGGGATTTGGCGGAGGATCGAACGCTGGCTTTCGCGCCGCCAAGAATGACATCGTCGTGCTGCTCAATAGCGACATGCGCGTGGATCGTGAGTTTCTCTCTCCGCTCTTGGAAGGGTTCACCGACGAATCCGTATTCTCGGTGGCGTGCCAGATCTTTTTTAGCGACCCCAATAAGCTGCGTGAAGAGACTGGCCTGACGCAATCCTGGTGGGAGAACGGATCGCTGCGTGTCCGGCATCGCGACGACCCCGCGATCCAAGATCTCTACCCATGTGCCTATGGCGGCGGCGGATCCTGCGCATTCGATCGCCGGAAGTTCCTCAAGCTGGGTGGATTCGACGAGCTGCTTGCGCCGTTTTACCTGGAGGACACCGACGTTGGATATATGGCGTGGAAGCGCGGCTGGAAGGTGTTGTATCAACCGCGCAGCGTGGTCTATCACGAGCATCGCGGCACAATAGGAAAACGATTCTCCGCGGCGCAAATCGATCTGGTGCTGAAAAAGAATTTCGCGCTGTTCTGCTGGAAGAACATTCACGAGTGGCCGCGCCTGGCGTCTCACTTCTTCTTCGCGTATGCCGGCGCGGTGGTGACGGTCCTTTTCGGTGAATCGCCCGAGCGTGCGAACTTCCAGGGACTGTGGCGGGCGTGGAAGCAATTGCCAGGGACTTTGCATTCGCGGGCGCGAGCGCATCAGTTAGCCGTCATTGGCGACACCGAAGCGTTTCATCGGCCTTTGGGCGGCTACTTCCGCGATCGCTTTGCGGCGCTGCCAAAAGATCCCGAACGGCTGAGCGTGCTTTTCGTATCGCCTTATCCGATATGCCCTCCGATCCACGGCGGCGGCGTATTCATGTACCAGACGGTGCTTGAACTAGCGCGGATGTGCCAACTGCACCTGCTCATCGTGCTCGATCATGCCTGGCAGCTGGAGCCGCACCAGGAACTGGAGCGCCAGGTTGCATCGGTGGAGTATCTGGTGCGGACGGAGGGCAAAGAGAAGCAGCTCGGTTCTATCCTGCCCCATGCAGTGCGCGAATTTGCCAGCCAGGATTTCGAGTGGCGTCTGCATCGCGAGATGTACCTGCGCAAGATCGATGTACTGCAGCTCGAATATACGGCGCTCAGCCAGTATGGCGGCGATTACCGGCGCTTGGCGTGCGTGCTGTTCGAACACGATATTTATTTTCAGTCCATTGCTCGCGGCTCCGCGAATCCGCAAGGCTTGCTGAAAAAAGCCAAGGCGGCCTACGAATATCTGCGCGCGCTACGCTATGAGCTGCGCGTATTGCCGCGCTTCGATCGTGTCCAGGTGTGCAGCGCTGAGAACGGGAACTATCTGCTGTCCTTCCTGCCCACCTTACGCGGACGTATCGATGACAACCGGGCCGGCATCGCCACGTCGCGCTACGAATTCCAGGCCGATGGACGCGAGCACGAGACCATGTTGTTTCTCGGCAGCTTTCGCCATCCTCCCAATCAGGAAGGGCTGAGTTGGTTCACGCAGAAAGTGTTGCCGGCCGTGTTGGAACACAAGCCTGGCGCGCGTCTGGTGATTGTTGGATCTGAGCCGCCTCCGCGCCATTCGCTGCCTCATCTACCCGACAACATCGAATTGCGAGGATTNNAGGTGCGCGAGCCGCTGAGCCGCTATGCTGTGTTCGTTTGCCCAATCTTAAGCGGATCGGGCATGCGAGTAAAGCTGCTCGAGGCGTTTGCGGCCGGAATTCCCGTGGTCTCGACGCCGCTCGGTGCAGAAGGACTAGCTGGAAAAGACGGCGAGATCTGCGCTTTAGCGGAAGACCCAACGGAGTTCGCGCGGAAGATCGTCGAGCTGTTCGAGGATCCCGAAAAAGCGCGAAGACTGGCGTGCCGAGCACGGGAACAAGTGGTGGCCACCCGCGACATGCGCGTGCTCACCGAGCGTCTGATGGAAAGCTATCGCGAAGTAATTCGAACCAAGCGAAATTAGCGCTATTCGGCGGGCTTCTTGTCCGTCAGATCTTCCTTGAGATGCTTCACCACTCGACCGGCGGTTTTAGTAAGTTCACCGGGCGTCGAGTTCTTGGAGCGTTCATAAACCGACCACAACACTGTCCGGCTACTGCGATCCACTACAAAGAAATTGCCCTTGCCTCTGCCGAAAGAACTGGTGCGCGAAAAGCCTCCGCCAAAATCCACTCCATCCTTCTTGGCGGCCTTCGAGTCGGAAGCGCTGCTTTGGCCGACATCCAGCGCCGGGTCGGCCTCCACCGCAGGTTTGGTGGCTACCGGTGGAGGCGGAGCGGCAGGATACAGATCGTCGACTTTCTTTTGGAACGCTTCACCAACGTTATCGGTGACAATGGCGTCGGCCTTCTTCGGGTNNCAAAACAACTTCATGAGAATATGGTACCAGCGCCGGCGCGGCACTTTGAGGCATTACGGTCCGGCATTCAGCCCCAACGTGTACAAATCGCAAAGGATTACAGTAATCACTCCTTGTCTGAACGAGGAGCAAGGGATCGAACAGGTGTTGCGCCGGATGCCGGATTTCGTCGATCAGGTGATCGTGGTGGACAACGGGTCGACCGACCGAACGTCCGACGTGGCGCGCTCCTTCGGCGCCGAGGTGATCCGCGAACCGGTGCGCGGCTACGGAAGAAGCTACAAGCGCGGCTTCGCATCGGCTACCGGAGACATTATCATTACCCTGGATGGCGACCACAGCTATCCGCCCGATGCCATCTCTTATTTGCTGGAGGCGTTGCTGCATCTGGATGTGGATTTTCTCAACGCCTCGCGGTTCCCGGTCCGCGATCCAAAAGCGATGAGCATGAAGCACCGGGTCGGAAACTGGGTGCTGTCGCTGGCCATGTCGCTACTGTACTTTCGATGGGTGCGCGATTCACAGTCCGGCATGTGGGTGTTCCGCCGGTCTATTTTGGAGCACATGCATCTGGAGTCGGACAGCATGGCTTTTTCCGAAGAGATTAAAATCGAAGCACTGAAAAACCGTCGGATCCGCTTCGCCGAAATTTCGATCCTGTACACCTCGCGACTGGGAGAAATCAAGCTGAATCCCTGGCGGGATGGCATTTACAATCTCTATTTCCTCGTGAAGAAACGGTTTTCCTAATGGCTGGCGTGGCTTTTGTCATTCCTACCTGGAATCGAGCCACCCTACTCGCTCAAGCGTTGGCAGGCCTGGCGGATCAGACTTACACGATTGACCGGGTCATCGTGGTGGACAATGGCAGCACCGACGATTCAGCGGACGTTGCGGCCCGGGCCGGCGTCGAAGTCATCTCGCTCGGCAGGAACATGGGTTTTGCAGCCGCAGTGAATCGGGGCGTTCGCGAAGCCAACGGATGTGCCTGGATCGGTATCCTCAACAACGACGTCACGCTGGGCCCGGCCTGGCTGTCGCACTTGATGGCGAAACTGGAGGCGGGTGACGCCTGGTTTGCAACCGGCAAGCTGTTGGATGCCGGGCTCCGAGACCGCATCGATGGAACGTTCGACGCCGTGTGCCGCGGTGGTTGCGCCTGGAGGTGCGGGCAGGGGCGCTTGGACTCGGCCCTATGGAACCAGCCCAGGAACATACAGTTAGCGCCGTTTACCGCCGCCGTATTTCGAGCTGGCGTGTTCGAGCGAGTGGGATTCCTGGACGAAAAGTTCGAGTCGTATCTGGAAGACGTGGATTTCGGCCTGCGGTGCGCACAAGCGGGGCTGGCCGGCGTGTATGTTCCCGAAGCCGTCGCTTATCATCAAGGCAGTGCAACCTTGGGGCGCTGGCATGGGGAGACAGTCCGTAAGATCGCGCGCAACCAACTCCTTCTGGTTGCGAAACACTATCCGCCCAACTGGATCTTACGCTATGGCTGGCCAGTTTTCATCGCTCAAACTTTATGGGGTTTCATCGCGCTCCGGCATGGGGCCCTATTCAGCTATCTCGCAGGCAAGGGGCAAGGTCTGCGGCAGTTCCGCGAGGTCCGGGCGGACGGCCGCGCCGATCTTGCCTCCACCGGCAATCTGCCCGCAATCCTGGAACGAAGCGAAGAGGAGATCCGCGCGATCCAGCAGTTGACTGGGTTCGATCTGTACTGGAAACTGTACTTCGCTCTTACATGACTCGCACGGGCGTGGTAATAGTAACCTACAACTCGAGTGAGGTAATCGAACGCTGCCTGAAATCCTGCCGCGACTTACCCGTGGTGGTGGTCGATAACGCGTCGAAAGATGCAACTTGTGAGCTAGTTCGCAAGCGCAATTCCAGAACCGTGACGTTGATCCCCAACGCGAGTAACTACGGGTTTGCGGGTGCGGTTAACCAGGGGGTCACGGCCCTCGATACGGAACTGATCCTGTTACTCAATCCTGATACCGAGTTACAGACGACGGTGGGGGAATTGGAAGCTGCTTGTCTCCAGGTCGGCACCGGTTTAGCGGCGGGCCAGCTTACCGATGAGAAGGGACGGATACAGCGCGGCTTCGCCCTGCGCCGTTTTCCCGGGGCATTGACCCTGATATTCGAGGTCCTCGGCATCAACCGGCTGGTTGCGTTCAACCCGATAAACCGATCCTATCGATGTTTAGATCTCGATCTTACTCGCCCGGCCGAAGCTGAGCAGCCGCCGGGTGCGTTTCTCATGTTCCGTCGCGAAGTGTGGCAGCGGTTGGGCGGTTTTGACACACAGTTTTATCCGCTTTGGTTCGAAGATGTGGATTTCTGCAAACGGGCAAGTGATTTAGGGCTGAAAATACAGTATGTCCCTCAAGTTACAGCCATCCATCAAGGTGGCCACAGCATTGCTCGGCTTAACTGGGAATGCCGTGAGGTATATTGGTATGTTAGCCTTCTAAGGTATGCCTCGAAGCACTTTCGCCCGCGCGACTTCCGGTGGGTGAGCGCGGCTGTGGTACTCGGTTCCTTGTTTCGAACGGCTGCCGGGGTGATGATACGGCGAAGTTTCGGTAGCGTTGCGGTTTATGGAAGGATAGGCCGGTTCGCGGGACGCGGGCTTATCAGTGGCCATGTCGGTGATCTAAAAGGTTTGGGTTCGGTAGTAGAGGAACAACAGCAGTAAAATATTAAGAAGAATAGAGTCACGACCCCACATACATGTCATGTAACGATCGGGTTTCCGTCACAATCGTCACGTTTAATAGCGGTCGATTCATTAAGCGGTGCCTGGAGTCGGTTCTAGCGCAGCGTTACGACAACAAGGAAATTATCATCATCGACAATGCGTCGACCGATGGCACTGCCGATATCCTGGAGCAATTCGTAGATCGTTGCCGCGTGGTTTACAACGACGAGAATATCGGGTTTGCGGCTGCGCAGAACCAGGCCATCCGGATGAGCAGCGGGGAGTGGGTCCTCACTCTAAATCCGGATGTTTTGCTGCTGGAGAATTTCATCCAGTCGCTGGCGGATACCGGGGAGATGGATCCCAAGATCGGGACGGTGTGCGGAAAATTGCTGACCATCCGCGCCAGCTTCGATTTACCCGATAAACCGCTGGTGGATTCCACCGGCATTTACTTCACTCCCATGCTGCGCCACCTGGATCGGGGCAGCCAGGAAGTGGATAACGGGCACTATCTCAAGCACGAATTCGTCTTTGGCGCCACTGCGGCCGCAGCCCTGTATCGACGTCAGATGATCGACGACATCGCGGTGGACGACGAGTTTTTCGATCCGGATTTTTTTGTATATCGCGAGGACGCCGATGTGGCGTGGCGCGCGCAACTGCTGGGTTGGCGCTGCATTTATACTCCACACGCGCGCGGCTATCATGTCCGCAACGTGTTGCCGGGCAACCGCCGAGCCCTGCCGTCGGCCATTAACATGCATTCGGTGAAAAATCGCTTCCTGATGCGCATGAAGAACATCACCGGCGATCTGTACCGGCGCAACTGGTTTTCAATCACCTGTCGCGACCTGGTGGTGATCTCGTGCTGTCTGGTGCGGGAACAAAGCTCGCTGAAGGCGTTCTGGTACATCGCGAAAAACTGGAAACGTGTAATGGCCAAGCGGCGGGAGATCATGAGCCGCAAGCGGGTGGATGACGAGTACATCGCGCACTGGTTTCGCTATGAACCGGTGAGCGCTCCGGCCAGCAAGCCGCCATCGTCGGGCCGAGCGTTGGCGCGATCGAAGGCAGCGCGCGGTTAACACCTCGGAGGCAGACAGCGGCGCGCATCGCGATTCTCGGCACCCGTGGGATACCCGCAAGGTATGGCGGCTTTGAGACCTTCACCGAAGAGCTTTCCACACGCTTGGCGGCGCGTGGGCATCGCGTCACGGTTTACTGCCGGGAGCAGCATTCCGAGCCGACGTATCGCGGCGTTTCGCTGGTGTACCTGCCAACTTGGCGTCATAAGTATTTCGACACCATCGTTCACACTTTCTTTTCCACGATCCACTTGATTTTTCATCGGGTGGAAATTTCGCTGTATTGCAACGGCGCAAACGCGATTTTCACGCTACCTCCGCGTGTCTTAGGTATTCCGACACTTCTCAATGTGGACGGCCTGGAGCGCAAGCGCAAAAAGTGGAACCGGCTAGCGAAATCCTGGTACGCGCTGTCAGAGTGGCTGGCGACGTTCTGCCCGACGGTGGTGATCACGGACGCCCGCCAGATCGCAGCTTATTACTGGGAGCGGTATGGCAAGCACACTGAGTTCGTCCCCTATGGCGCAGAGACCGGGAAGCTCGATAGCGCCGAGGTGCTCGATAAACTCGGCCTGGCGCCCGGAGCCTACATCCTGTACGTCAGCCGGATGGAGCCGGAGAACAACGCGCTGCTGGTACGCCAGGCATTCGAGCAAGTTGCTACGCAGTTGAAGCTGGCGCTCATTGGCGACGCCCCCTATGCCCAGGAATACATCGAGCAAGTGCGCGCCAGTCGCGATGCCAGGGTGGTTATGCCCGGGGCGATCTATGGCGCGGGGTATCACGAGTTACTGTCGCATTGTTTGGCCTACGTGCATGCCACTGAAGTAGGCGGCACACATCCGGCGCTGATCGAGGCCATGGGGCGCGGCGCGCTGGTGCTCTTTCTCAACACTCCGGAAAATGCCGAAGTGGCGGGCGGTGTCGCGATTCCTTTCGAGGCCAATAATCTGCAGCAGAAACTGGAGCAGGCACTGGGCATGTCCCTCGGGGAACGGGCGGAATGGGGACGCCTGGCGATGGAACGCGTGGCGGAGCGGTACAGCTGGGATGCGGTGACCGATCGGTACGAAGCGCTGTTTCAGGATCAGCTGGCGTAGCCTCTCAAACTTCGCAGATGCAGGCCGATGAGGGCACTGTGCGCTCAGGGCTAATTCGCGTCTTATTTTTGCTGGCGATGGTGTCCTCCGCCCGGTTGTTTGCCCAAGGCAGCAGCCAGGACGAAATCATTCAGAAGCTGCTAGAGCGAGTGGATGCACTGGAGCGGGAAGTAGCGGCACTGCAACCAGCGCAGACGCCCAGCAAGACGGCAACAGCACTGGCACCGTCCGCCTCCACATCGCAGCCTGACGACAGAAGCATCGGTACAACTACCAATACGGCTGCAGCGCCAGTGGATAATGCCAGCCGGTTCACTTTCCACGGCTACGCGGACGTAGGATTTCTCAGAAACGACGATGGCGGCTCCGACGACAAGCGTTTTGCTTTGGGAGAATTGGATTTATTCGCCACCGAACAGCTTTCGCCGCGGCTGACGGCGCTGACAGAAATCGTGCTCGAAACCGACAATCAGACATTGGTGGCGCAAGTTCCCGTCAACCTGGAGAGGTTGCTGCTGCAGTATCGCGGTAACAACTATTTCAATCTGGACTTGGGCTCCTATCGCACAGCGGTCGGGTTCTACAACATGGCATTTCTGCGCGGATCCTGGTTGCAGACCGCGCTCAGCCGTCCGTTACTCTTCACCTTCGAGGATGATGGGGGCTTCTTACCGCTGCACAACGTAGGTGTGAGCGCCAACGGCGCACTGCCATCGGGCGGGCTGGGTTTGCACTACATAGCTGAAATAGGTTCATCGCGGAACATAGGACAGAATACCGTTTCGCCCATCGATCCGGCGGACAACCGGGCAGTGAACCTGGCGCTCTACGTGCGTCCGCGGGGACTGCCGGGATTCCAAGCCGGATTTTCCTCGTATCACGACCGCTTCTCGAAAATCTTGGGTGATTACTTAGACCGTTCGGTGTGGACAGCATACGCCGTTTATCAAGGCCACCGGGTGGAATTTCTCAATGAGGGCGCGCTTGCGACGTTCCGCAATTCGGCAACCTCTTACGGCCGGATTCCGGCCGCCTACAGCCAAATGGGATACCGGCTATTGCCGAGCTGGACACCGTACGTCCGATACGAGTACGCGAATGCCAACGGGCGGGATGTTCAGAACCTTCCTCAGCTGTTAACGCCCTGGCGGCAGGTGTGGCTGGGCGGCGTCCGTTACGACATCACGGAATTCGCGGCATTGAAGTTCGAGCTAGGACACGAGACCAGTTGGCTACAGCCGGCCTGGATCCGGGCTGCAGTGCAGTTGGCGTTCACTTTTTGACGTATGCGGCGGACACTTCCATTGTTGGCTGCGCTGGTGACCGTAACGGCTCTCCAGCCAGCCGCTGAGCCGGCGCTTGCTTTCGCCGCCGTGGTGCACCCTTCCAATGCGACACGCGACATACGGAGGCGCGAATTAACATCCTTTTTTGGAGGCGCGAACCGTCAGTGGCCCAATCGCTCCGCGGTAGTGCTGGTGGAGCGCGATTCCGCCAGCGCGCCTTACCGCTACTTAATGGTCCATCTTCTGAACACGACGCCCGGAGAATACAAACGGCATCTGCAAAACATCGAGTACAGCGGTGGAGCGCCCATCGCCATCAAGATCCTGAACAGCGATGCGGCCGCCTGCCAGTTTGTGTTTAACGTTCCAACCGCCATTGCGATCGTGGAGACCAATTCGCTGCCGTTACCAGCCTGCAGCCAGGTTCAGGTGCTGCGCATCGATGGCAAATTGCCAAGTCAAGAAGGGTACGGGCTGAAATGAAGGAGCGTTTCCAGAAAGTCGTCTTCACAGGGATTCTTCTCGGTGCGGTGCTGGGTTCGGTTCTGGGAATACGCGGCCTGAATCAGGCCATGACCCGCGCCAACAACTTGTATCGAGTGGATACTGCTGGCTCGCAGATGGAAAGCGATCTGGAATTTGAGACGCAGGAAAGCCGGCGGGCGTTCGTGTACGCACTGGCGGTGAGCGATCCCAACGACCAGTTGCCTTACGTGGCGAAAGCGCGCGAGGCCAGCCAACGCGTGGACCAATCCGTGAACCAGCTTAGGCTGCTGGGTGTTCCAGAGATCACGGGGAATGTGGACGAGTTCGAGCGCGTCTGGAGACACTATGACGAGGCGCGTGACGACATCATGGCGCTGATTCTGGTGGGAAACTCGGCCGCGGCGCTGCGTATGGAGTCCTCCCGGGGGCAACCCCGGTTCGCCCTGGCGCTCGAAAGCTTGCACGCGCTCAAGGCCGCTGTCGCACTGCGCGCACAGGCCGATTCACGCCAGGTGAACGACACGCTGCGCCACAGCATCGGCGGACTGGCGGCCTTCCTGGTCTCCACACTTACGATTCTCGGCCTACTCCTCAGAACTAACCGGCGGCGCTTGCAGGCGCTCCAATCGTTGAGTGTTACCCACCAGGCGCTGGCCGAAGCCCGCGAAATCGAGAAGCAGCGCGCTTCCATTCTCGAGATGGTCGCCGCGCACACACCGCTCGCCCGTACCCTGGAAAACGTGGTCGCATTAGCCTCGCGCAGCCACCCCGAGGCGGGAGCTGCGATATGGGCTGGAAACGATGGCGAGCTCCGCCTACAGGTGTCGGCAAATTTCCCCACGGAGCTTTCCCACGCTTTGGAGTTACATCCATTTCCGCCCTCTGGCCCCCGGCCTTCCGATCTGGACCAATTCAGCGGCAACTGCGGAAAGCTGGCAGCTGCGTTTGGTTATGAGCCCAGCCCGCCTAAGGAACTGCGGGAAGCGTCGGGCCAACGGATCGGGATGCTACAGATGTTCGCACCGGCCGGGCGTGCTGTGCGGTGGCAAGCCATGTTGGATCAAATGGCGCAACTGGCCACGGTGGCGATCGAAAATTCCTTACTCTATGAGCGGCTGGCGTTTCAAGCGCAACACGACACACTCACCGGCTTGCCCAATCGCTTGCTGTTCCAGGATCGCGTACTGCAAGCTACGCGCCTGGCTGTGCGGCATCGCAAAAAAGCTGCGGTACTGTGGGTCGATCTCGACAAATACAAACAGATCAACGACACGCTGGGCCATAGGGTAGGCGATGAAGTGCTGTGCGAAGTGGCTCGACGGCTGGAGGGCTGTTTGCGGCAAAGCGACACGGTGGCGCGCGTGGGCGGGGATGAATTCATTGTCCTGGCGCAAGACCTGCAGAGCCCCGAAGACGCCGAGTTGGTTGCGGCCAAGCTCCTTTCGACGTTTGCGGATTCCTTCCAACTCGGATCGCACCGAATTACTCTGACGGCCAGCCTGGGTGTCAGCATCTTTCCCGACCATGGTGAAGATCCACTCACCTTGCTGCGTAACGCCGATCTGGCGATGTACAGCGCCAAGCGAGACGGTGGCGGCGCGTTCCGAATGTTTCGCTCGGCCCTGAGCGATTCGATGCAACGCCGCGTGCTGCTCGAACGGGAGCTCAAAACCGCGCTGGAACGCAGCGAGCTGACTCTGGAATACCAGCCACTGCTCAACCGGAACGGCCACTTGGCGGGCGTGGAAGCGCTGTTGCGTTGGACCAATCCCGAGGCCGGGCGGGTATCGCCAGCCGAGTTTATTCCAATCGCCGAAGAGGTGGGATTGATACCAGCGATCGGTGAGTGGGTCACTCGAACGGCCTGCCGAGACGCAGCGCGCTGGTTAAAGGCGGGATACAGTTTGCCACGAGTGGCAGTGAACGTGTCGGCATTGCAATTTGCGGACGGAAAATTCCCAGCGCTAGTGGAGAGCATTCTGCGGGAATGCGGGCTTCCTCCATGCCGGCTCGAGCTCGAGATCACAGAAACGGCGCTCATGAACAGCCTGGAGCAGGTGATCGGTCAGATCGAGTCTTTGCGGCAGCTAGGCATCCGTTTTGCGATTGACGACTTCGGCACCGGGTATTCCTCGCTCAGCCATCTGCGAAATCTTCCGGTAGACAGCGTCAAGATCGATCGTTCGTTTATCAAAGACCTAGAGCCGGGGGCCGACGGATGCACCACTTTGGTGCGCGGCATTATCGGCTTGGCCCACAATCTGCGGCTCAAGGTTGTCGCGGAGGGCGTTGAAACGGAGCAGCAGCTGACATTACTCCACACGTTGGGCTGCGACATCAACCAGGGCTTTTTCCTGCATCGGCCGATGCCAGTTGCAGCGCTCGAAGAATTGCTGCGGGCAGAATACGTCCGCCCCGTGCCGGAAATTGTGCGGGGCGAGTTGGCGCGCCTGGTTCCAGTTTCCCTGCCGGTGTAACTCTCGCGGGCCTTACTATAGACCTATGGGCTCGTTCGCCTACCGATCCTGGGTAGAAATTTCCCTCAAACAAATTGTCGAAAACTTCCGCGCGGTCCGCCAGGTGGTGGGACCGGACGTGGAAGTGATGCCGGTGGTGAAGGCGGATGCTTATCGGCATGGAGCCGTGGAGGTTTCCCGCGCCCTGGCTGCCGCTGGAGCGCGCTGGCTGGCGGTAAGCAACGTCGAAGAGGGCGCCATCTTGCGCGACCAAGGCATCAGCACCCGCATTCTGGTGATGGCGGATTTCCTGCCGGCCGAACGATCGGGCCTTTTGGATTACAACTTAACGCCCGTGATTCATTCACTGGGCGACATCGCCGAATGGGATCGAGTAGCAAGTGCGCGTGGCATCGCTGGCGACTATCACCTGAAAATAGACAGCGGGATGGGACGGCTTGGAACGCGTGCATCGGTGGCGGAGATTCTGGAAGCGGTCAATGCTGCCAAGCACGTGCGCCTGGAAGGACTCATGACGCATCTCGCCTCGTCGGCAAATTACGCCACCACGCAGACCGAAGAACAGATGCGCGTTTTTCAGCACACCTGCTCGGAGCTGGCTCGGGCCGGCATCCATCCTCCAATCTTGCACTTGGCCAGCAGCACTCCAGTTGCGTACGGACGCAAGGATGCGTGGCAGCGCATGGTACGGCCAGGGCACGCGGTATATGGATATGTGTCACCAGTGGCTAAAGGGGCGGCGCCACCACGCCTGCTGGAGGTTCGGCCTGCGCTCACCTGGAAGACGGCCGTGCTGGCCGTGAAGGATCTGCCTGCTGGCGCGCTGGTGGGCTACGGCGGGATGTACCGCACAACCCAGCCGACCCGGATTGCGGTGTTGGCCGTGGGATATGCCGATGGCATCCCGCACCGGCTCTCGAATAAAGGGCGAGTGATTGCGAATGGTCATCTGGCGCCCATAATCGGCGCGGTCTCCATGGATCTGACCACGATCGACATTACGCATTGCCCACCGCTTGCAACCGGCGATGCGGTTACGCTGCTTGGTTCTGAAGGCGGAGTATCCATTGACGCGCAGCAGATCGCTCGGATCGCCGGCACCATTTCCTACAGCGTGCTGTGCGGCATTCACGCGCGGGTGAAAAGAATGTATATCGACAGCGAGGGCAAGGCCTGATTCAGCCAGAGTCTTAGGCAACCCTGCGAGGCTCTTTTAGGCAACCCTGCGAATCAGCCGCGCGGGAAGCGTGATGATGGACCACACCAGCTCGAGCACTCCGCCGACAGCAATACCCACGATACGGAATGGCAGCAGCAGCAGCCAAATGATGGGGTACAAGAATAGCGCCAGCAATGCCAAAGGCCAGCATAGGAAAAACAGAATGCACCACAGCAGGAAACCAAGCATTGCGAGCCTCCATTGAGATATACGAAGAAGCGCCAGGAAAATGTTCCGTCCGCAGTTCGTGTTTGGAGGAAATGGAGCGGGAGACCGGATTCGAACCGGCGACATCGACCTTGGCAAGGTCGCACTCTACCAGCTGAGTTACTCCCGCGAGGGAAACTGCAATTTCACCATCGGGCGAACATCATAACCGACGCCCAGCGACGAACTTTATTGTCGCGCGCGGGCCGGAGAACTGTCAAACTTGTAAGCCAAGGCGGTCGGAGTGAATGCAGTCGGCCTGTGAGAACTAGAACTCCCATCCGCATGGGGCTTTACCCAATATTCACAGAGCCAGGACGGTGTAGTCCTAACCATTTCCAGCTAATCGTGTTTCAGATAACTCTTTCAAAGCAAAGGAGTAAAAAATGATTACAGGCCTAGATCGGTTGTGCTATGCTGACGTTTCCTCACTAGAGGGATAGACGGTTTCCAGAGGGACCGCCTTGACGTGGTGGCAGTCGAGTGGGTTCCTCCAACAGTACCAACATTTGAATCTTATCTTTTCCACAGCTTGTGGAAAACATGTGCAAAAGCTGCGCGGATTGTGACTGGGGAATGAATATCTGGGAGCGGATTAAACAACAGATCTCGGGCAAAATCAGCACCGAGGCATTCGATAACTGGCTGTCCAAGGCAGCCTTCGTGAGGGCCGAAGGAGACCGGCTCTGGGTATCAGTTCCAGACACGCACACACGGGATTGGATTCAGCAGGAGTATTCGGCTGACATCTGGTCGGCGGTGCGCGAAATGAATCTCTCGCTGCGGGAGATTGTGTATGAGATCCATGGCACGGTGCCTGCAAACGGGAATAGGATCGGGCCAGATGAAAAGGAGTCGTTATTCGCGACCTCCATCACTCTGAATCCTAGGTTCACTTTCGACAGCTTCGTGGTGGGTTCCTGCAACCAATTCGCGCATGCCGCGGCACAAGCCGTGGTCACCAATCCATCGCGCACCTACAATCCGCTTTTCATTTACGGTGGAGTGGGCATGGGAAAAACGCATCTGATGCACGCCATCGGACGCTCTATGGTGGATCATCATGCCAGCATGCGGATCATCTATACCTCCAGCGAACGGTTCATGAACGAAATGATCACCTGCATCAAGAACGACCGGATGCAGCTTTTCCACCGGCACTATCGTTCGGCCGATGCGCTGTTGATCGATGACATTCAAATCCTTGCCGGCAAAGAGCGGACCATGGAAGAGTTCTTTCACACTTTCAACGATCTCTACGAACACCAGAAGCAGATCGTTATTTCGAGCGATACGCCACCCAAGAACACCCCGGGCTTGGTGGAACGGCTACGATCGCGGTTTGAATGGGGATTGATGGTGGATGTGCAGCCGCCGGATCTTGAAACTAAGATGGCAATTTTGGACAAGAAAGCCGAAGCGGAAGGAATCGCCCTGCCCGAGGAGGTGCGCATCTTCATCGCGACAAAAACCAAGTCGAATGTTCGCGAATTGGAAGGCGCTCTCACCAAGCTGATGGCCTATTCGTCGGTGACCAACTCTCCCATCACCCTAGCGATGGCTCAGCAGACACTCAAGCATCTTACGGTAGGCGGGGAACGGCGAATCACCATCGATTCCATCGTCAAAGCGGTTGCTGAAAAATTCTCGCTGCAGCCGTCCCAACTCAAGCAGAAGACCAATGAGCAAAAGATTGCTTACCCCCGGCAGATCGCCATGTACTTGGCCAAAGAGCTGACGCAGGCGTCGCTACCCGAGATCGGCAAGGCCTTCAACGGCAAGCATCACACTACCGTCTTGCACTCGGTGCACAAGATTGACCGGCTGCGGAACCTCAGCCCAGATTTGAACAGTCTCATCCACAGTCTAATTGATTCAATCCATTAAGGTTACAAGTTTTATCCACAGATGGCCTCCCGAACACCCTGTGATCGGCTGTGGAAGAGAGGGAACAGGGCGATTTTTCCGCCCTTCCCGACCCCGGAATCCACAACTTGTAGTGGCAGGAAGTTTCTGACTTTTGTATAATTTAGAGAGAAATCAACATTTCAACAGACCCTACGATTACGGTTCTAGTTAGAGACTCATTTGAGAAAGCCCTAGAGCTATTCACGCGGGAGCAATCACGTTAGAGCAAGTCGGCGGCGGGCGGCATTACTGAAGTTCACTGGCGCAACGCTCGCCGGTGGCAATCTGAGCGAGGGGAAATGATGGAGTTCACTGTCAGCAAGGCGGACCTGGTTCGCGAATTAAATCTTTCGCAGGGCGTAGTTGAGAAAAAGACGACCATACCGATCCTGTCGAATGTGCTGGTGGAAGCCACCGGGGATCGGATCAATTTAACGGCTACCGACTTGGAACTGGGCATCCGGTCGTCCTGTCCGGCGCGGGTAAAGAAGCAAGGCGCCGGGACCATTCCAGCCAAGCGATTGCTCGATTATGTCCGGCTGCTTCCCGATGCCGACCTCGAAGTAAAGCTGCAGGATAACCAGTGGGCGAGTTTGGTGTGCGGACGATCGCGTACGCGTATTGCCGGAATGTCGCGCGAAAGCTTTCCCGAACTGCCGCAGATGCCGGACGTGCTGGCGCAGATTCCGGTGGGCGTACTGGCATCCATGATTTCGCGAACCATTTTCGCGATCTCGATGGAGGAGTCGCGATTTACGCTGAACGGATCGCTGCTGTTGTTGAAGAGCAATGGGCTCGCGATGGTGGCGACGGACGGGCATCGTCTGGCGATGGTGGAGCATACCGTGGATCTTCCCGGAGTCACCACGATGTTTCGCGCATTACTGCCCCGCAAGGCAATGGGCGAGATTTTGAAGCTGGGTCAAGAGTCGAACGCGGATGCCACGCTCGCGTTTTCCGGCGACGACAATCACCTGTTTTTTCAGTTTGGCGAACGTTTGCTGCTGAGCCGCAAACTCACTGGCAACTTTCCGGACTTCGAGCGCGTGCTGCCGAAGGATCATCCTCATGCAGTGGTGTTGGAGCGAGAGGAGCTGCGTAAGTCCATTGAGCGCGTCTCGCAATTTTCCGACGAGCGGTCTCGAGCCATCCGGATGAGAGTACAGGAAGGCGAGTTGCACATCCATTCATCGTTGTCTGAGACCGGCGAGAGTGAAGAGAGTTTGCCGGCGGAATACAACGGAACTCCGGTAGAGATCGGGTTCAATGCAAGCTACCTGCTGGATTTTCTTCGCGCCTCGAACGAAGACAAAGTATCGTTTCATTTCAAGGACGCAAACAGCGCCGGCGAGCTGCGGCCCGCTGTGGAGGGCGAAGCCGCTTATAAGTACCGCTATGTCGTGATGCCAATGCGGATTTGAGATCCGGCGCGCGCTTCAGACTTGGCGAAGAAGCAAAAAGGATTGAGTTCTAGACATGGCAACAAAAGAAATAACTCCGGTTGAAGTTTACGATTCGAATAGCATCAAAGTTCTGGAAGGACTGGAAGCAGTGCGGCTGCGGCCAGCGATGTACATCGGCTCGACCACCGAGAACGGCCTGCATCATCTGGTTTACGAGGTGGTGG
>PKZC01000420.1 GCA_003132905.1 Bryobacterales bacterium
GAGCTGCCGATCATTTCGCTCTCAGGCAGATCTTCGATCTCGGAGTCCTTATCTTCCGGGTGCAGGCCAACCGAGGCTTCGGCGCGTTTCACGGTGTCGAGCATGCGATCCAGCTCAAAGGGCTTGGCGATATAGTCAAACGCGCCGCCCTGGGTGGCTTTCATGACCGTTTCGATGGTGCCGCGCGCAGTCATCAGAATCACGGCGCAGTTAGGATTTTTCTTGCGGGCCGTTTCGAGGACATCCAGCCCGGTACGCTCGTCGACATAGATATCGGAGATGACGATGGGATAGGCGTCGTCACGCAGCCGTTCCAGGGCTTCGCGCGTGGAGGATACGGCATCCACGGTATAGCCTTCCAATTCCAAAAAAGTCTGGATGGTATTTCGAACGGAATTATCGTCTTCGACTACCAGAAGCCTCTGCAAGATCACGCCCTTATCTTATAAGACTAGCTTGACACAGCCCGAGGTATGACTAGACTGACACAGCCGGATGCCGCGACGCAGAGGAGCGGGCCGGGAATACGATGGTGANNGTTGGCTGGTCACATCCATTTTTCCGCCGTGCTGCTGGACGATCTGTTCAACGATGGAAAGGCCGATGCCGGTTCCCGCTTCACCGGAGGCCTCGGCACGCTTGGTGCGATAAAACTTCTGGAAGATCTGGCGCAGCTCTTTGGCATCCATTCCGATACCTTGGTCCTGCACGGAGAGGCGCAATTGGCTGGTTTCCAACGTGCACGCGACGGTGACTTGCGTTTCTGAAGGCGAGTATTTCACGGCGTTATTGAGCAGGTTGTAGATGGCATATTCCATGAGTTCGCGATCACCTTCGAAGGTTCCATCGAGGGCCTGGGCGACGATCTCAATATTCTTGCGATCAGCCAGGGGACGGACGCGAGCGACGCAGACCTCGACGATCTCGCGGACCTGGACCGCTTCGCGCTTCAGCTCGATTTGCCCATCCGCCAGGCGTTCCACATCCAGAAAGGTTTGAATCATGCGAGCCAGACGCTTGGATTCCTGGTTGATCATGTCGGCGATCTGCTTGCGCTTTTCCTCGCTCAGGTTGTAGCGGCCCATCAGTTCGCTCGATCCCTGAATCGCGGTCAGCGGCGTTCTCATTTCGTGCGTGACGAAGTGAATGGCTTGCTGGTAGTGCCGCGTCTCCGTCTGCGCGCGTCGGAGAGCCCGCCGGACAACGAAATGCTGATAGCTAGCGGCGGCCACTGCCGTGAGCCAAGCCGATGCCAGAGGCGAGAAGAACGGGAACACGATATTTTGATGGAACAGGAGAAATGGCGTGGCTGTGACGGCGGCCAACAGAGCGCCCGCCGTAGCATAGGCCGGCCAACCGGAGAGCAGAGCGAAGATCAAGCCCGCCAATACACCTACTGAGACGCAAAAGCCCAGAACCGCGAGATTCGACGCATCTGTGAGGAACTGGCCGCGTTCGAGAGTTTCGAAGAGCTGCGCGTGAACCTCGACGCCGGGAATGCGGCCCTCGCCATAGGGCGTTGCCACGCGATCGTAAGTAGCCGAGATGGACGTGACGCCGATGAACACTACCTGACCGTTGAATTGAGCGGCTAATTGCGGGTTATCGACCAAATCTTTCAAAGACACGCTGGGAATGGGCGTGCGGGTGTACAAGACGCGTACCGGGCGTCCGATGCTGCCGGATCGCGCTGCGGGAATTACTTCGTCGCCAATTTGCAGATCGCTGGGAGACTCGAGTATGCGTGCGCCCTTGGCTAGCCGGAACGCTTCCAACGCCAGCGACCAGTGGCGCTCAGTGGCGGTGCGTTCTTCGAGAGGGATTTCGCGCGTGACGCCATCGGCCGACAGCTCGTCAGCACCATCGTGCCCGATTGCGGCGGCATGTTGGCGGAAGATCGGGAGCGGATCTTCCCACCGGCCGCTATCCACCTGGGTAACAACTACGAGATGCGTAGCGAGAACCAGGTTCGGGACCGCTTGCATGGCGCGCTCGAGCAGCTGATCTTCGGCTGGGTCTTTCCATGGGTCTGACAAAACAACGTCGAGAGCCACCGCTTTCGGATGCGCTCGCTTCACCATTTCGAACGCCTTCACCCACATGGCGCGGTAGCCGCCCACGCCACCCATGGCGTTGAACGTGGCGTCATCGATTGCGAGTATGATGCAGTGTGCGGGTGCCGCGACGGGTGGGTAAAGCCGGAACATCCAATCGTAGGCGTCGTCGTCGATCTGCTGGGCCAGCGAAGTCCATCCAAGCAGGATCGCTAGCGCGAGCGTTGTCCCCACCACCGCGATATAGCCGAAGGCGCGGCTACTTGGAAACGACGGCTTTTTCAATCTCGTCGGGCTCCTTGGGCAAGGCCGCACTCAGCACTTTTGCGCCATTCGACGTCACCAGCACCACGTCTTCGATGCGAATGCCGAGGTTTTCTTCGGCGATATATACGCCCGGCTCAATCGTGATCACCATCCCTGCTTCGAGCGGGCCGTCGAAGCGCGGGTCGTGTACTTCCAATCCCACTTGATGCCCGATATCGTGGCTAAAATACTTGCCCAAGCGGTCGCCATGCGAATCCTTGCCGTGAGCGTCGATATAATCGCGTGCGATTTTGGTGAGCGATTCGCCTGAGCCGGAAAGCCCCGAATCAGACAGAAAAGCTCCGGGCTTTACCGCNNACTGCTTTCTGCGCGCCCAGGACAACCTGATAGATCTCACGCTGCCGCGGCGTGAACTTCCCGCTCACAGGGACCGTGCGAGTGATGTCGCTGGCATATCCATCGCATTGCGCAGCCGCGTCGACCACCACCAACTCGCCGCGTTCGATGCGCCGCTGGTTGGACATGTAGTGCAGGATGGCGCCATTAGGGCCTGAGCCGACGATGGGTGAATAAGCCGGGCCCTGGCAGCCTTCATCCAGGAACTTGTTCAGCAGCGCCGCCGCGATTTGGTATTCNNTTGGCCAGCTGCCAGGCGCTTCCAGGCCGCCCGATGGGCTTCCACGCTGACATCGGTGGAGTGTTGAATAGCCGCGATCTCAACCGCAGATTTCTGGACGCGCAACTTCGCGATCAAAGGCGTGGCGTCGGCAACGTCGCGGAAGGGATAGCGCGCCCGCAATTGGCCCGCATAGGATTCGGCCCAAGGCGCATACATCCGCGCATGCGAGCTGAGCGCCTTGTCGATCTCGGTCTCAAGCCGTTCGATGAGCAGGACGGTATCGAAACCGCTGACGGCACTGGCATCAGGATCGGCGGCGGAAACCCGCTTACCCGAGTATCGTTCGGCTCGCTCATTGTGCGACGGGAGAAAGAGAATCTCGTCTGAAGGAGTCAGCAAAAGCGCCGCGCCTGGTTCAGACCAGCCGGTGAGGTAGAAGAAATTGGGATCCTGCTCGAAACGGAAGATCGGGTCGTAGGCTTCGGACTGTCCCTTTAGAAAGAGCACGCCACCTTCTAACGATTGCCGCAGGGCGTTGCGGCGCGCGCGAAATTCATCCCCGGGGGCTTTGGCGGATTGGGCTGCCGCCCCAGCCAGCAGAAATGCGATAAACAGCCGCCTCAAATGCCAATTCTCCCAAAAAACCGGGGTGCGAGTATATCATTTGTACCGCTGAGCCGATATTAGAGTTATGGACCTTGCGAAACATTGCATCGTGAAGCCCGGCGGCAAGCTCCTTCTCAAGCACCGGGATCCGAGCGATACGTTCGGAGGAAAGCGCGACGATAAGGGGCACGAGAAGACGCTCGACCGTCTGCGCGAGCTGCAACATTTGCTGTACGCCGACAAACGCTATTCGCTGCTGATTGTTTTGCAGGGGCTGGATGCGGCGGGGAAAGATGGAACCATCCGGCACGTGATGTCCGGGGTGAATCCGCAGGGCTGCGACGTAACCTCGTTCAAGGCGCCTTCCACCGAGCAGCTGGCGCGGGATTTTTTGTGGCGTATCCACAAGGCGGTCCCTCCCCGGGGCAGTATTGGGATATTCAACCGCTCCCACTATGAAGACGTACTGATTGTGCGGGTCCACGAGTTGGTTCCGAAATCCATCTGGCGTCAGCGCTACCGTCAGATTAACGATCTGGAGCGCATGCTGACGGAAAATGGCGTGACCATTCTAAAGTTCTTTCTGCATATCAGCAGGGAAGAACAGAAGAAGCGCTTCGAGGCGCGCATCCAGGATTCTTCTCGCAATTGGAAACTTTCGCTACCGGATTTTGAGGAGCGCCAGCATTGGGACAACTACACGGAAGCTTACGAAGAAGCATTAACGAGGTGTAGTACCAAAGAGGCGCCCTGGTATGTAATTCCGTCCAATAGAAAGTGGTTCCGGAACTACCTGGTGGCCGAACTCGTGGTTCGGGCGCTGGACAACATGCGGCTAAAGTATCCTGCTCCCTCGGTCGATGTTTCCCAGGTAGTGCTTGAGTGATGCGCTGGAATGGTTGAAGACGCCACAAGATTCCGCAACAAAGAACAGGTTCTCTGTGACCTGTCTGCAGCCCTGCATTTTTCGCCGGAATCGCTAGAGGCCAATCGGAAGGGGCAGCTTTCCCCCCAGCAAATCAAGACACTGTTGCCGGAGTTTGTGAAACCGGCCATTCTGACCGCTATTTTCGCCTTGGGACCCTTCGCGATTTGGACCTGGATAACAGCCGGGCGTCAGCAACTTTCGTTCGGCGACGCGTTTCCGGCGCTGCTGAAAGAATTGATGCACGTGAAGGATTTGATGGAAGCCCANNTGCTGGGCTCTATTCTGGTTTCGCTCGGTATGGCAGCGTTCATGGCTTCACGCGTTCCACTGACTCTTTATTTCGATCTGCTCGATAGAAAAGTGGAAGCCCGGGAGGGCCGGGTGGTGGCGCGCGAAGAGCAGATCAACCGTCCCAACGGTCGCGATCCTATTGAGAAATACTTTTTTTCTTTGCGTTACCTGAACATGCCGGTGAGTCTGGCCGCATATCGTGCCCTGGAGGCCGGTTCGATTTATATTGTGTACTTGCTGCCACGCAGTGAACGCCTGGCGTCGATCGAACCTAAAATAGAGGATTCGGCACCCAAGCAAGCGTCGCTGGCAAAATTATCCGAGTCCCTTCACAGCGATGAGCAAAGTGCTTCTCCTTCCCCACGAGAGGCTTAGAAAAAACCATCTGTTTACCGGGCGCTAGACGCTGTGATACGATAGGTTAGCTTGCATGGATCGCATCCGCGAAGCAGTTCCGCCAAATCCCCTAAAACGGAGTTAACGACAGACCTCGAATGAGCTTTACAGTATTCCTCGGAAATTTGCCCGTCTGGGTTACCAAGGACGATATTAAGTCCTGGCTTAACGCAGAAAACCTCGTCTACGACGATGTCAAGGTGATCCGCAACCCAGAGACCCAAGAGTCCAAGGGATTCGCCTTCATCGACACCCCCAACTTAGAAGAAATGAACTCGATCATCCGGCGCTTTGACCGCGCGCCTCTTGAAGATCGGCTACTGCGTGCGAATCAAGCGCAGCCGCCCCGATCGAAAGGCCCCGGAACCGCCGGGCCTACGAGTCAACTGAATCGGACCGCCGCTGGTCCGCCGCCGCGCCGTGAGCGAGGCGGGAAAAAGCACAAGCGTCCGCAGCCGAGTGGTCCGCAGGGTCCGCCCAGCGCGTTCGCAGAAGAACTAGCTAAAGCTCTCTAGGGCTCTCGCGAGCCAACCTCGCGCGGGCCTTCCCTCTTTCTTTCTTACCTTGCTGTAACACCGGGTCGGCCGCTCCCACATCATCCCTATTTTCAGTGTTATACTGAATGGCACCTGTACAAGCAGGTTGCCGCTTCGGTCTATGACCCGCGCGCACAGGGGGTGGTTTCGTGAGTAATCTGCTCATCATCCGTTTCCTATTCGTGGTGTTGCTTTCAGCAGCCGGATGGGTCATACGTCCTTTTGATCTTCTTGCTCCCTATGGCGCAGCGGCGGGATTTTTGGCTGGCGCAGCCATCGTTCTGTTTGAGACCCAACTTCGCAAAACAACACTCAAGCGTTTGATCGGGGCGGCAATCGGATCGCTGCTCGGAATGCTGGGCGCCTACATAATCGCGCTCGTTTTCGGTCATGCCTTCCCGGCCGGTTCGGCGACCATTTCCTTTCTCGAAATTCTGCTGCTGCTCTGGATGGGCTATGTCGGCCTGATGGTGGGAGCAACCAAAGGCGACATGCTGAATCTGGGCGCGCTGGGCGGCTTGTTCGGCGGCGAGCAGGTGTCGAGCCAATCCTTCAAGATTTTGGATACCAGCGTCATCATCGATGGCCGCATTGCCGACATTGTGGAGACTGGTTTCATGGATGGCACGCTGGTGATCCCGCAGTTCGTGCTCCGCGAGCTGCAGTTGGTGGCCGATTCGGCGGATTCGCTCAAACGCAATCGCGGACGCCGCGGATTGGACGTTCTACAGCGCATCCAAAAAATGACGCAGTTGAACGTGCAGATTTTCGAAGACGATTTCCCCAACGTTCCTGAAGTGGACATGAAACTGATCGAGCTGGCCAAGGTCTATGTCTGTAAGATCGTCACCAACGACTTCAATCTCAACAAAGTGGCGCAGCTGCACGGCGTGCAAGTTCTGAACATCAACGAACTGGCGAACGCTTTGAAGCCCGTGGTACTCCCGGGCGAGACCATGCGCGTCTTCATTCTCAAAGAAGGCAAGGAATACAACCAGGGCGTGGCCTATCTGGACGACGGCACGATGGTGGTGGTGGACAACGCCAAGAAGATGATCTCGCGAACCATCGATATTTCCGTCACCAGCGTGCTGCAGACCACGGCCGGTAAAATGATTTTTGGACGTTTCGATGACCGTATGCACGCTATTCACGACAAGGGGCAGAGCCACACTGAGCGGCCGCAAGCCGCGCCGCGCGAGCAACCTTCTCCAGCCCCGGGAGCGCAAGCGGCGGAAGCGCGTGGTTCGGGCGTCGGAGCTGCCGGCTAGGCAATTGGCATGAGCGCCCGCGGCTGAGGAATCCGTATGAAAGTAACTGTTATTCTCCCGGCCGCTGGGCTGGGAACACGCATGGGACGAGCCGTCCCTGAAAAAGCAGGCACCAGCCGGAAGCAGTTTATGCTGCTCGAAGGGTCGCCCATTCTGCTTCATACCATCCGGAAGTTCGCTTCCACGCCGGCGGTGTCGGAGATCGTGGTGGCGTTGCGACCCGAAGATATCGAGTGGGTGCGCGAATTGCTGGCTGCAGAAAAATTTGGCAAGCCGGTGCGGTTGGTGGAAGGCGGAGACAGCCGCCAGGAATCTGTGGAGCACGCTTTGGCGACGCTCGATAGCAATACCGAACTGGTGGCAGTGCACGACGCCGTGCGGCCGTTCATCGAGCACAGCGTTCTGGACAAGGTATTCGCTGAAGCCGAGGAAAACGGCGCGGCTATTGTCGGGATTGTACCGGTTGACACCGTGAAGCAGGTGCATCGCAATAAGATTCGGCAGACCATTCCGCGCGAGCGCCTGATTCTGGCACAGACTCCGCAAGTGTTCCGCTTCGATCTGCTGAAGAGCGCGTTCGCCAAGGCGCGCGAGGATAGCTTTGCCGGCACCGATGAATCCAGCCTGGTGGAGCGCCTGGACCAAGTGGAAGTGAGCGTGGTTCCTGGCAGCGACCGCAATCTGAAAATCACCAAGCCCTCCGACATGGATCTGGCGCGGTTGTTCCTGGCGGAAGAAATGACGGCCAAGGTTGGCTCTTGATTTCCGGATTGGCCAGGGCTGGGACGTACATCGTATTGTGGCGGGCCGGCCGCTGATCTTGGGTGGCATCACGATTCCTTCTGAATTTGGATTAGAAGGTCACTCCGACGCCGACATCCTTTCGCACGCCATCACCGACGCGCTGCTGGGCGCGCTTGCGCTGGGCGACATCGGCATGCACTTTCCGGACACCGATCCACGCTGGAAGAACGGCGACAGCCTGCTTTTCCTGCGCCACGTGCGCGAGTTGGTGATCAACGAAGGCTATCAAATCGCCAACGTGGATTCGACGGTGATTCTGGAACGGCCCAAGCTGAAAGATCATCGGGCAGCCATGTGCAGGAAGCTGGCCGAGGTGCTCGATCTGGCAGCCGAGAAAGTTTCGGTGAAATTCAAAACTGCCGAACGCCTGGGCCCGGTAGGAGAAGGCCTATCGGCTGAAGCGCAGGCCGTGGTTTTGATTACGAAGTAGACTTGAGTTGTTGACCGTTGCACGCCCGCCCGGGCCGAAAAATTCTCCGATCGTCGGAAACCTGTACGCCTTCCGCAAGAGCCCGCTGGACTTTCTCAGTAAAATGGCCCGCGAGTATGGCGACCTGGTTTATTTCAAAGTGGCGCGCCAGCACATGTACTTGGTGAATCATCCTGATTACGTGCGCGAGGTTCTGGTTAACAATCAAAGCAACTTCATCAAGAGCCGCGCTCTGCAACGTGCGAAGGTGCTGTTGGGCGAGGGATTACTCACTAGCGAAGGGCAGCAGCACCTGCGGCAGCGACGCTTGGTACAACCGGCGTTTCATCGCGAACGGCTGGCGGGTTACGCCGCGGCGATGAGCGCAGGTGCGGTGCGATGGCGCGACCGTTGGCGGGCTGGCAGTACGCTGGATATTTCCACCGAAATGCCACACTTGACGTTGTCGATTGTGGCGAAGACGTTATTCAGCGCCGATGTGGAATCGGAAGCGTCGGAAATCGGCGAAGCGATGACTACCGTTCTCGAGATGTTCCGCTTGCTACTAATGCCGTTCGCCGAATATCTGGAGAAGCTGCCGCTACCGCATATACGCCGCTTTGAGAAAGCGCGAGCGCGGCTGGATGCCACTATTTACGGGCTGATTCGCGAGCGCCGCAAGAGCGGGGTGGATACGGGCGATCTGCTTTCCATGCTGCTATTCGCGCAAGACGAAGAAAGCGGCATGACTGATGAACAGGTGCGCGATGAGGCGCTCACGCTGTTTCTGGCTGGGCACGAAACTACCGCGAATGCGCTGACATGGACCTGGTATCTGCTTTCGCAACATCCGGAAATAGAGCGGCGGCTGCACGATGAAATCGATGCGGTGCTGGGCGACCGGGCACCGGAGTTTGCCGACGTCCCGCAATTGCGCTATGCCGAAATGATTTTGGCGGAAGCTTTGCGGTTGTATCCGCCGGCTTGGGCCATCGGTCGTAAGGCGAAAGGCGGGTTCGAACTAGGCGGCGTTGAGGTTCCCGCGGAATCGATTTGCATCTTGTGCCCTTACCTTGTACATCGCGATCCGCGCTGGTTTCCAGAGCCTGAGAAGTTCGATCCCGAGCGCTGGACGCCGGAAGCCCGCGATGCGCGTCCAAAGTTTTCCTATTTTCCGTTTGGCGGCGGCGCGCGTGTCTGCATTGGCGAACGCTTCGCGTGGATGGAGGGCGTGATTGTGATGGCGGCTATCGCGCAGAAGTGGCGATTGCGTCTTCAACCCGGCCAGCACGCTGAGCCGCTCCCGTTAATTACGTTGCGCGTGAAGAATGGACTGCGGATGATTCCAGAGCCGCGTGTTCTGTAGCCGCTACAAAGTGAGTTTCCGAAGAACGGCCCGGGCAGGCGCGCCGTCGCCTCCGATAATCTTCAGCGGCAGGCAGAACAGCTCATACTCGCCCGGCTCTACGTGTTCAAGGTCGAGGCCTTCAATGATCCAGATGCCTGCACCTAACAAGATGCGGTGAGTCTCCGGGCCCCCGCTTTTGAAACCGCCCACGGAAAGATAATCCACGCCGAGGGTTTGGACGCCGCGCTCGGCAAGGTAACCCGCAGTCTCAAGCGCGATGTAAACATATTTCTCCTGGAACTGATCGGTCTTCCAGCAGTATCCGGAATTCCTCGTCTTGAACAGAATGCGCTCGCCCTTTGCCAGGTGATGCGGTTCGAGCTCGGAAGGTCGGATCACCTCGGGATCGGCGATCTCGATCACACGCGCCCGTCCCATGGTCGCCGCGATCGGCATGGTTTCAATACCAGCGCCGTCCGCAAGAAAATGCCGGGGAGCATCCATATGGGTTCCGATGTGCGCGGTGGTGGAAATTTGCGACAAATTGCATGGATCGCCCTGCGCCATCTGGAGCGTGCTGGTGCGTTCGAACTTCGCGTCGCCAGGCCACGTAACCATGCCGTTGCGCAAGGGCACGGAAATATCGATCCATTCGCTATTTATCATTCATTACTCATCATTACTCACTGCGCCACCGCAACGATGTTCTTTACGGTGTCTGGCTGGCTCTTCAATGCATCGAGCGCATGTTCCAGCGGAAATCGACCGGTGATCACAGAACGCAAGGCGGCGGGCCAACGTTGAGCGAAGATTCCGAGATGTTGGATGGCCGCTTGAAAAGCTTGCGGGGGCGCGTTCACGCTGCCGAGCACAAGCTGATTGTTCAACACCATGTTGCGCATAATTGCATCCGTATCCACCGGGATGGGCCCCTTATGGCCGGGTACGCCCGTAAACATAAACACGGCATTCGGACCCAGATGCTTCAGCACATCAAAGGCGACGCCCGACGCGCCGGTGGCTTCGTACACGACATCAATGGGGCCAGCGATCTTTGCCATCTCTTCGGGCGAGTGCGTTTCAGCGGCGATGTAGGGAATCCCGATCGCGCTCAGGATCCGATTGTTTTCGTCGTGGTTGGGAGATCGAGAGTAGACGCTCACTTCGAAGCGTTCCACCTTTAGTGCCATTGCGCCCAGGATACCGACAGGTCCGGCGCCCAACACGACAGCCCGGTGGCCTCGATCCCACGGAAGGCGGCGCTGCACCGTCCAGAGCTGTTCCAGCGATTTCTCAGCGATGGTGAGTGGTTCCACCAGCACCGCTACGTCGCGCAACTCGCGCGGCACAGGGTTTAGATATTGTTCTTCCTCCACTACAAATTCGGTCATGTAGCCATGGTTTTGTTTGATCCCGCGCTCGGTGAAATCGCCGGTGTAACAGAAATCCTGGCGACCTTGGCGGCACGCAACACATTCGGGATGCGGGCATGGGCGGCGAACCGTCATCACCACCAGATCGCCAGGCTTCACTTTTGAGACCTTGGAACCTGCTTCAACCACCTCACTGAACGACTCGTGGCCGATGACTAAGTAATCGAAACCTTCGGGTGGCGTGCCGTACTCAAACGCGACGATCTCGCGGTCTGTCCCGCAAACGCCGACTTCCAGCACACGCATCTTGGCTTGTGTATTGGTGGTGAGTTTGGGCTCGGGATGATCGATGACATGGACTTCACGTTTGGCGGGGAAGACGGCGACGGCACGCATAACTAAAGAATACAGAAGGCAGAATTCAGAAGTCAGAATTCAGAATCCAGGAACGAGCGGGGCTCGATTACTTCTCTTTCACTAGCTGCTTGCCGATGGCTTGCAGTTCGCGGCGGCGCTGCGCGCTTGATTTCGGATAGGCCATTTTGAGTGCCTGGAGCGCATCTAGGACGATGCGTGAAATGATCAAGCCCGTATCCTCTTTGTCATCGGCGGGAACGATATACCAGGGCGCGTTTTGAGTGCTGGTGGCACTAAGGCACTCCTCGTAGGCCTTCATGTAATGGTTCCAATATTTTCGCTCCTTGATGTCGTCGGCGCTGAACTTCCAGTTCTTCTCGGGATTATCGATGCGCTTGAGGAAGCGCTTTTTCTGTTCCTCTTTGGAGAGATGTAGGAAGAACTTGATGACGCGGGTGCCGTTGCGGTGGAGATGATCTTCCAGGTTTTCGATGGAACGATACCGGTCGCGCCAGAAATGTTTTTTGTCGACCAGTTCCTCAGGCAAGTCTTCGTTGCTCAGGATCTCGCGATGCACGCGAACGATGAGGACTTCTTCGTAGTAAGAGCGATTGAAGATGCCGATGTGGCCGCGCTCGGGCAAACGGCGCGTTGCGTTCCACAAAAAATCGTGTTCCAGCTCCTCGGTGCTGGGATGTTTGAAACTGAACACCTGGCAACCCTGGGGATTGACGCCCGACATCACGTGCTTAATGGCGCTGTCCTTGCCGGCCGCGTCCATGGCCTGAAAAATCATCAGCAGCGCATAGTGGTTGGAAGCATACAACAGGTTTTGCTGGGCGCTCAGTTGTTCGATGTGCTCATGCAGCAGATCGGCGTACTCGTCTTGGGAACTGTAGACGGGCTTGCCCTTGGTGGGCCACTTATCGAGGTCGACGTTCTTGCCGGGGCGTACACGATAGTCGTCGGGATTGATCTTTTTCATCGCTACTTTCATTAAGGCACAAGCACGGACGACTAAGTTTCCGGCGCGAAGTGCAGCGGATCCCTGAGATTCTGCAGTTCTCTGTAATAGTACAAAGGTGCGGGCCTCCTCACTCGGAAGCGGAGCGTCTTCAGGAATTGGATTTCTTCTTCGGTGGCGTCGCCGCTTAACGACTTGTCATTGAGAAACTGCTCAAAGCCTGGCTCCAAGGCGAGGGATTGATGCGGTTCCTGTTCGACGAACTCAAAACGTTTCCGCCGGCTGGGTGCGAGCCGGTGATTGAGCACCACATCCATGGCGAACGTCTTCAATTCCATATCCCAGGAATCGATAATCGGATCGAGGAAGACGACGCAATTCTCAACCGAGATATTGAAACCCTCTGTTTCGAGAAATTCCAGAATCGCCACTCGCATTTGCTCGTAACTTCGGCCGGCCGCCTGAGCCATCAAACGCAGCCAGTCTTCACTTTCCAGTTCCTGCTTGGCCACGCCTTGCGCGACATCCAGAAGCTTTTGAGTGATCAGGCGTTCAAGCTCGCCGAAGGGCTCTTTCTCAAAAATTCTATGCACTTCCGGTTCCCGGTCAGGATCGCACTTGCGCAGGATCAATTCACGGCACTCCTGGAAGAGCGGACGCGGCGGTTCGGTTACGCGCTTCTTCAACTCCTCCTGACGCTGAAGGTCCGCGAGCCGCGAAAGTTCACCCGCGGGCAGCTTCAGGAACTCGCCGATCTTGTCGTAGATGTCAGTTCTTCCGGGCGCCGGCGGAGCCTTTCGTCGAGTGAGGAGCTGAGAGACGTACGACTCGGTGACTTGCGTGGCGGCGGCCAGATCTCTCTGGTCGAGCCCAAGCTCGCTGAGGCGTTGTTTTATTACGAGCGAGACGTCCAAGAAAGCACCTATCAGAAAGCCGCAGCTATTAACCGTAACCGGTAAACCATGGTCTCAGTCTGGCACGCACTTCATTGACTTGCAAGCAATACTTAACCGATAATGGTGAAGGATGCCATAAGGCTACTCCATGGACAAAAGACTAGCAAAACGACACAAGCGGCAGGTTACCCGCGCTAAGGAACGGATAAAACTCTCAGAGCCCGACCTTAGGACCCCGGAGCAAATCAAGGCTGCGCGCGACGCGAGCCGCGCAACCCGTGGTGGCAGCAGCACCGATAACAACGTACGTAACGCGACGCCCACGTTCCGGAATAACGTCCAAGGAACCGGCAGCGCGGCAAAGACTGACGGCTAGGAATGAGGCTACGGTAACTATGTTCTCAATGCGTTGTCCGCACTGCAAATCGGTTGATTTTCGAGGCGTAGGCGTTCGCAACGTGCTCGAACAGGCCATCCACTGGATCCTGTGGCCCTATCGCTGCACGCTTTGCGGCAATCATTTCTTCTTGCTTCGATGGCTGGCGCCCATCGGCGGCACCGCGTAGCGGGCTCGGCAGGCTCAATCAAGTCCAATATTTCAACGCGTCATTTTGTGGCGGCTGTCCACTACAGAAGCAGATGGACGCTTCGCGTGAACCAAAGCTACATTTTTTGCATTCTCAGGACGCTCTAAATCAAGGGAAGCTTGAACTTCTCCGCCGACTGCCCACTGAGGTGCTCAAACGCACGCTTCGCTCCGTAGAACCAGGCTCCCTGAAGGCTCGGCCAGATGGAACCGTTCTCGATGGTCATCATCGACTGTTGGTTCTTCTCGAGGGCGAGAACATCGATCAACTTCCCCGAGAGATAATGGAAAAAGAATCATGAGCCCTGATCTGTTCTGGATAGTTGTTCCATGGCGTGGCCGTCTGGCCATCGCTACCAGGCCAAGGGGAGGAGATTGGCTCAAGGACGAGCTGGAGGGATTGCGAAGGGCGGGTGTCGATGTGGTGGTCTCGCTACTGGAAATCAATGAGGCCGATCAACTCGACTTGGTTAACGAACGGCAAGCTGCGGAGGCAAACGGCATCCGTTTCATCTCGTTCCCGATTCCGGATCGCGGCATTCCCGCCTCTGTGCCGCCGGCTATTTCGCTTATGGCCGACCTCGCGGGCGCATTGGAAAAGGGACAGAATATTGCGGTGCATTGCCGTCAGGGCATTGGTCGATCGGGACTGATTGCTGCGGGAGTTCTAACCATTGCGGGGGCCAGTCCGACCGATGCAATCCAGGCGGTTAGCTCCGCTCGCGGGCTCAGTATCCCAGAGACGCCCGACCAACGCCAGTGGGTGGAGGGATTAAGCCTGAAACCCCCGCTGGTAACTCGCTGAGTCCTAGCGCCGGCGCCGTCCCGACACTCTGCGTCTGCTTTCCACCAAGAGTTTGACTTCCGGAGCGAAGGCTTGCTCCAACAATTCGGCTAGTTCTTCCTGGTGGCGTTTCAGCGAACCGGTGGCCGGACTGGCGCTGGGAGCGCGCCCCGCGTAGCGCAGGAATCGCTGCGTCGGCACAAGGATTGGCTGCATCTGCTCCTGCACGAAACGCCAGGCACCCATGTTGCGCGGCTCTTCTTGAACCCACACCACCTCGGCGGTTTCCGGATAGCGCGCCAGAATATCGCTCATTTGTCCCGATTGGAACGGATAGATCTGCTCCAGCCGAACGATGGCCACGTCGGAAATCTTGCGCTCTTCGCGCGCGGCCAATATGTCGTAATAAACCTGGCCCGAACAGATGAGCACGCGGCTGACGCGCGACAGCTCGATGCCCGTGGTGTCGTCAATCACTTCGCGGAATGAGCCGCTCATCAGGTCGTTCACGCTGGAAACGGCCTTGGGATGGCGCAGCATGCGCTTGGGCGTAAAAACAATCAACGGCTTGCGGACACCCCGGCGATCGAGGCCGCCGTGCATCTGCCGGCGCAGCAAGTGGAAGTATTGCGCGGGTGTGCTGGCGTTGACCACCTGCAGGTTTTCCTCGGCGCACAAAATGAGGAAGCGCTCGATGCGCGCACTCGAATGTTCGGGCCCCTGACCCTCGTAGCCATGCGGCAGCAACAGCACCAGGCCGCTGGGCTGACCCCACTTCGATTCGGCGCTGGCGATGAATTGGTCAATCAGGATCTGCGCGCCGTTGACGAAGTCGCCGAACTGCGCCTCCCACAACACCAGGGTCAACGGATCTGCCACGCTGTAGCCAAATTCAAAACCTATTACCGCGTATTCGCTGAGCGAGCTGTCAAAAACATCGAAGCGCGCTTGAGTGGGCGAGAGGTGCTGTAGCGGAATATAACGCTCGCCGTTCTCGCTATCGTACAGCTCCAAGTGCCGTTGGCTGAATGTTCCGCGTCCGCTGTCCTGTCCGCTGAGCCGCACCGGCGTGCGTTCCAGAACGAGCGTGCCAAAAGCCAGCGTTTCCGCGGTGGCCCAATCGATAGGCGCGCCATTGAGGATTTCCTGACGCTTCTTGAGAAATCCTTCCAGCTTCGGATGTACGTGAAACTCATCCGGAAAGGTTGTGATGCCTTGTACCACGCGCTCCAGAGCGGCCCGATCCACGGCAGTGTTGGGACGCGGCGCGATCATCTCTTCAGGATCCACCGCGCTCAACTCTTGACGCTGATATTCTTCGCGATTCTGTTTCGACGCGTCGTAGATATCGTTGAGCCGCTGGTTGATGCCTTTGCGCATCTGCGCGACGCTGGCAGCGTCGATCAGCGTATCGCGAACCAGAGTTTCCGAATACGAAGTGGCTACCGACGGATGGTTGCGAATCTTGCGATAGAGAATAGGCTGCGTGTAGCTAGGGTCGTCACCTTCATTGTGACCGTGCCGGCGATAGCAGAACATATCGATCACGACGTCGCGCTTGAAAGTTTGCCGGTAATCGTAAGCCATCTGCGCCACGCGAATGCAGGCGTCAGGATCGTCTCCATTGACGTGAAAGATGGGCGCTTGCACCATCCGCGCCACATCGGTGGAATAGGGCGTAGAGCGCGCTTCGTCGGGATTGGTGGTAAATCCAATTTGATTATTGATCACCAGGTGGATGGTGCCGCCGGTGGTGTAGCCTTCCAGTTGCGAAAGGTTCAGCGTCTCCGCGACAACACCTTGTCCGGCGAATGCCGCATCGCCGTGGATCAGGATGGGAATGACGCGCTCGCGGGCCGTGTCGCCTAGCCGGTCCTGTTTAGGCCGCACCAAACCTTCCACTACCGGGTCCACTGCTTCCAAATGGCTTGGATTGAACGCCACCGACACCACGATTTCGCGCCCCGATGACGACTTCCGAACACCGCTGGCACCCAGGTGATATTTGACGTCGCCCGAACCCTGCGTACTGTCCGGATCGATGCCTTCAAACTCCGAAAACAGTTGCACCAACGATTTGCCGACGACATTCGCCAGCACGTTGAGGCGTCCGCGGTGCGCCATGCCGATCACCGCTTCATGTACGTTGGCGCCGGCGGCGCGATCTAGAATTTCGTCCAGAATCGCGATGGCCGATTCGCCACCCTCCAGTGAAAATCGCTTGTGGCCAATGAAGCGGGTGTGCAGAAAGCGCTCGAACTCTTCGGCTTCAATCACGCGCTGCAGCGCGAGCAGCTTGGTTTGTGGATCGAGCGGCCAGCGGTTTCCGGTGGGTTCCATGCGGAGCTGCAACCAGCGCTTCTGCTCCGGAATCTGGATATTCATGTACTCGCAGCCGATTTTGCCGCAGTAGGTCTGGCGCAACGTTTCCAGAATTTCGCGCAGCGTGGCCATCTTCTGCGGTTGATCGTCTTCGGACATCAAAGTGCCGGTCAGGAATTCGCGATCAAGATCCCAGATGGTCAAGCCATAGGTAGCCGGATCGAGTTCGGAATGGTAAACCGGCTCTGAACCCAGCGGATCGAAATCGGCAATCAGGTGGCCGCGCACACGGTATGCATTGATAAGCTGCAATACCGCCGCTTCCTTAACCACTCCATCCTGCTGCGCGCCACGCATGCCGGGGATGGATACCGTGCGATCGGGCTCCCAGTGTACGGGCTTATGAGGAATTTTGAGATCGCTAAAAATCTTCTCGTAGAAATCGTCTTCGCCTTCAAGCAGCGTCTGCAGGCGGCCTAGGAAGGTGCCGGATTCGGCGCCCTGCACCACACGATGATCGTAGGTGCATGTGACGGTCATCACTTTACTGAGCCCCAGAAGCGCGCGCAATTGATCTGTGACGCCGTGATATTCGGCCGGATAATCGATTGCGCCGGTAGCGATGATGGCGCCCTGGCCCGGCATCAGGCGCGGGACTGAGCCGAGAGTGCCAACCGTGCCCGGATTGGTAAGCGAAATGGTGGTGCCTTCAAAATCCTGCACCGTCAGCTTGTTGTTACGAGCGCGGAAGATGATGTCGTCGAATGCCTGGACGAATCGGGCGAAATCCATTGCGGCGGCATCTTTGATGTTCGGCACCTTCAACGACCGCGTACCGTCTTTGGCCGCCACATCTACTGCAATGCCGATGTTCACTTGATCCCGCACTACGCGGAAGGGCTGCCCGTTGGTCTCCGCGTAAGCGTGATTCAACGAAGGGTTGTTGCGAAGCGCCTTCACGATAGCCCAGGCGATCATGTGCGTGTACGAAATCTTGCTCTTGCCCAGCAGCGCACGGTGCTCGTTCATGACGCGGCGGTTCTCATCAATCACCTTCACCGGCATCACACGCTGTGACGTCGCAAGCGGAATGCTGAGGCTGGCGTTCATGTTCTCGGCAATACGCGCCGCAGCACCACGCAACGGCATCAGCGTCTCGCCTGCTATGGGGTGATGTTCGGGGACAGGAAGCGTTGAGCCGGGTGTGGATCCACTCCCGGTTGACCCACCGTTTTGCAAGGCTACAGCTTGCTGCTGCCCATTGGAAGGCGCTGCGGCGGGCTTGTCGGAAGCACCGCCGTTGGTCTCGAAGACTTCCTTCCAACTGTCGTCAACGTTCTTATGATCGTTCAAGTATTGCTGATACAGCTCGTCTTCCAGCCAACTGTTGATACCTAGTTCGGGTGCGCGTGATTCTGACATGGAATTATGATGAGGGCTTTCCTCTTCATCATACCGTGGCTGGGCGGCGAATGCAGGACGCCCGAGGCGGCATTTGGTTTCATCTAAGTCGTGCCCGCTCAGTAAGTTCTCAGCCGGGTCTGCCGTAAAGATCTGTAATTCCAGCAACCCGTCCTAGTAAGGCTACATCAGATGAATTGGGTAAGAGAGGCTTATGAAAAGAATAATTCAGAATGTTGCTTTGGCGTCTGCGCTGGCTATTGCCGTTCCTCTGTTTGCGGGCACAGGGAATCCGCCCGCTCAGGATTTGGCTGGTCAGGTGCGCCACCAATTGGTAATGCTTCCGTATTACAGCGTTTTTGACGATCTCAGCTACTCCGTTAACAACGGCGTCGTGACGCTTGCCGGCGATGTTACGAATCCGGTAGTTAAGGACGATGCGCAACGATCCGTAAAACATCTTTCCGGCGTCACGCAGCTAGTCAATAATATCCACGTGCTTCCGCTTTCCCCGATGGACTACGGAATTCGGCGGGCGGAATACCGTTCGATTTACGGCTTTGCGGGATTGTACCGCTACGCTATGGGCACGCAGCCATCCATTCGCATCATCGTGGATAACGGGCACGTAACACTGGTGGGCGTGGTGGATAGCGAAGCGGACAAAAACATCGCGAACATCCGGGCCAACTCGGTTCCCGGTGTCTTCTCGGTGACGAATAACCTGCGAGTCGCCGAAAAGAGTTAGTAGCTAAGATTCCTTCCAGAAGCGCAGAGAGCAGTGGCCGCCGTTTTGACCGACCGGCGGCCATTTTGCTTTGTAACACTTCATTCTTGCCAATTCGCTACACTAACTAGACGCATGTGCGCGGAAGCCGCCAGAGCCCCGCTTAGAATTTCAGATATTCCCGAACTGAACCACCCCACCCTTTATCTCAATCGCGAGCTCAGCCATCTGGAATTTCAGCGGCGTGTGCTGGAAGAAGCCCGCGACCGGCGCAATCCGCTGCTGGAGCGAGTAAAGTTTCTGTCGATTCTAGGCTCCAATATCGACGAGTTTTTTATGGTGCGCGTGGCCGGCGTCCTGCAACAGATCGAAAACGGCGTGCAGGAGCCAGGCATGGACGGCCGGGGGCCATCCGAGACTTTGGACGCGATCCGCGCTTCGGTAGGGCGGCTAGTGAACGGAGCCTACGATTTCTTGCGCGAAGATCTGTTGCCCGCGCTGCAAGAGAGCAATATCCGCCTGCTGCAGCTGAGTGAACTCAACCTGGACCAGCGCGCGCAATTGGATACATTTTTCGCCGAGAAAGTCTTTCCAGTTCTGACGCCGCTGGCCTTCGATCCGGGCCGACCTTTTCCCCATATTTCCAATCTCAGCTTGAATATTGCGGTCGCGATCCGCGAGCCCGAGGGTGGCGCCGAGCGCTTTGCACGCCTGAAGGTTCCCGATAGCTTGCCTCAGCTACTTCCGGTGGCAGTACCGGCGGGGAACGCGCCGCGTGCGCATGGCTTCGTCTGGCTGGAACAGTTGATCATCGCGAATCTGCATCACCTGTTCCCGGGGCTCGAGATCCTGCGAGCGCACGTCTTCCATCTGACGCGCGACGCCGAAGTGGCGATCAAGGAGCTGGAAACGGACGATCTGCTCGAGACCATCGAGGAAGCAGTGTGGCGAAGACGGTTTCGCGACGCTGTGCGGCTACAAGTGGACGCCCGGATGCCTGCCGCAATGGTCGATTTTATTGCCGGGAAGCTGGAGTTGGACGCCGCCAATATTTTCCGCGTGCATGGCCCCCTGGATTTGAGCCGCTTGCGGCACTTGCTGGCTTTGGACCGTCCCGATCTAAAGGACAAGCCCTTTCTGCCACACACGCCGGCAGGGTTTGCATCGAAAGAAGACGACGTTTTCGAGGTGATCCGCCAGCAGGATCAACTGTTGCACCACCCCTACGAATCGTTCCAGCCGGTGGTGGAATTTCTGCGTAAAGCCGCCAAAGATCCGGATGTGCTGGCGATCAAGATGACTCTTTATCGCCTGGGCCGCAATTCGCCCATCGTGGAGGCGCTGCTTGAGGCGGTGGAGCACGGTAAACAGGTGGCCGTTGTCGTGGAGCTGAAAGCCCGTTTCGATGAGGAGAGCAATATCGAGTGGGCGCGGGCGTTGGAACGTGAAGGCGTGCACGTAGTGTATGGCCTGCTCGGCCTGAAAGTGCATTCCAAAGTGATCCTGGTTGTGCGCCGGGAGGGCGACGTTATCCGCCGCTATTGCCATTTGGCGACGGGCAACTACAATCCCGCCACCGCGCGTCTTTATACCGATCTCGGTTTGTTCACCTGCGATGAAGAGATCGGCGCGGATGCCACCGATTTGTTCAATTATCTGACCGGCTACTCCCGCAAGAAGACGTTTCGGAAGCTGTTGGTGGCGCCCCTCAATTTGCGGCAGCGAATGGAGGAAATGATCCTGCGGGAGATCGACATCCAACGGCGGGGCGGCCGGGGCCGGATGATTCTGAAGATGAACGCGCTGGAGGATGGCCCCATCATCAAGCTGCTGTATCAAGCTTCCCAGGCTGGCGTAGTGACAGACTTGATCATTCGGGGGGCGTGTTGTCTTCGGCCGCAATCGCCCGGCGTGAGCGAGAACATTCACGTCCGCAGCGTTCTAGGCCGCTTTCTGGAGCACAGCCGCATCTTTTACTTCCGCAACAATGGCGCTGAGGAATGCTACCTGGGCAGCGCCGATTTGATGCCGCGCAATCTTAATCGCCGCGTGGAAGTGCTGTTTCCAGTGAATCGCCCGGAGATCATCAAGCGAATCCGGGACGAAATTCTCCACTCCTATCTGCACGACGAGATAGGCGCTCGCCACATGTCGAAGGAAGGCTCCTACTCCGCGAAATCGCGCCGGGCGGGAGGGGACTGTCAGGCTTGGTTCCTGAACCAACGAACCATCTCGGCACTTCGCTAAGCAGCCCCGGCGGTGCGCTAAACTAAACAAATCCCGGTGGAAATGGATTAGCCGGAAGAACCAAGTCATGAGACTGGCCCTTTTCGGCGGCACTTTCGATCCCATCCACAACGCTCACCTCACGGTCGCGCGGGAGGCCGCGGCGCAGTTTCACCTGGATGAAGTATGGTTCGTTCCCGCCGCTCATCCACCGCACAAGTCCGATCATACAGGTGCAACTTATGAAGACCGCTTCCGCATGACGGAGCTGGCCTGCCAGGTTGATCCGCGATTTGTTGCGTCGCGGCTGGAAGCGGGAGAAAGCAAGAGCTACTCGGTAGACACGGTGGAACGAGTCCGCGCCAGGGGCGAGCAGCCCTACTTCATCATCGGCGCCGACGCGTTCGCCGAAATCACCAGCTGGCACCGCTGGCAGGATTTGGTCCGGATGACCGAGTTTATAGTCGTGACGCGGCCCGGCCATCAGTACGCCACGCCCTCAGGAGCCCGAGTGCATCGGCTGGAAACCGTCGCGCTACCCGTATCTTCTTCAGAAATAAGACGAAAACTCGCCGCCGGTGAGATTCCCCCAGAATTGCCCGCATCCGTAGGGCGTTACATTGCGGAACGTGGCCTCTACCAACCCACTTCGGGCCGGGTGGAAGCGCGCACTCTTTAAGCTCATTCTTCAACCAGCGTTCACCAAGCTGTAATGCAGTTGTAACGCAAATCGGGTTACCTTCAAGGAAAGGCCCCATGAAGAAAATCGTCCTGATTGAAGATGATTCCGACCTCTTCGCACTGTTGAAGTACAACCTGGAAAAGGAAGGGTTCGCGGTGGCTGGCGCACAAACCGGCCGCGGAGCCATCGATATGTGCCGGCGCGAGCGCCCGGATTTGCTGATCCTCGATATCATGCTGCCGGATTCCGACGGCCTGGAGATTTGCAAAGGCCTGCGCAATCACTCTGAGCTAACCCACGTGCCGATCATTTTTCTGACGGCGCGGGCTTCTGAGACGGACCGCATTCTTGGCTTGGAGCTCGGCGCCAATGATTACATCGTGAAGCCGTTCTTCATCCGGGAATTGATCGCCCGGGTCAAGAACCAGTTCCGCACGCAAACTTCGCCGGCTCGGACGGTTCGGGCGGGCGATTTGGAGCTGGATCGGGCCAGCTGCCGTGTGCTGCTACGCGGAGCCGAAGTTGCCTTGACTGCCACCGAGTTCCGGCTGCTGGAGTTTCTGATGAGCCGTCCCGGCGTGGTGTATAGCCGCGAGCAATTGCTGGATGCCGTTTGGGGACATGATCGCGCGGTGACGGACAGAACCGTGGATGTTTACATCCTGCGCTTGCGCCAGAAGATTGAGCCCGATCCTACTAATCCCACGTTTATTCGAGCAGTGCGGGGCTTCGGCTATAGCTTCAACGAGCACACGGTGGAAGCAGGAGTGAAGACGTCAGCGGCGGTGTAGGGCTTAGGTTATCGGCGGATCGACGCTGCCGATCGAGAACAGCGAAAACTCATCTTCGGGCCACTGTGTCGGACGGCCCTTTTCCTCGCGCATGTGATGGTATCGGCCTCCATAGAACAGCAGCGGTTTGCCATCGCCGGCTTCGAAATGCTCCACGCGGCTGATGTACAGCGTATGATCGCCTGCGGGATGAATGTCGATCACATCCACCACGAAGTATGCGACCGCGCCGCCGATCAGCGGAAGGCCATTCCGATGCACGAAGCGAACGTGCAATCCGGGGACGGGGCGTCCCGCGAAATGGTTGCTGAGCGCATCCTGATCTTCGGCCAGCACGCTGATGCCGAAGCGCCGCACTACCGGCAGAATGCGATGCATGTTGGAGCGATTGTCCAGGGAAACCAAAACGAGCGGCGGATCGAGCGACACCGACACAAAGGCATTGGCGGTCATGCCATGCGTCTGCTCTTCGTACTCGGCCGTGAGCACGGTGACGCCGCTCGCAAAGCGTCCTAGAGCGTTGCGGAACTGTCTGGTATCAATCTGCTGGTTCGTCACTCCTGGCTCTTAATCCAGATGAAGGGCGGCCGTCACTTTCGGCCGTTCTTCATTACAACACTAATATCGTTGGGATTGATCAGATCGGGCACCGTCCAACCATCGAGGTCATACTCGGACATGCACTTTTCGGCAAAGCCTTTGTATTTCGCGGATTGCCCCAACTGATCGGCCACCATCAACGTTTCAAAGCGGATGCTCTCATGATTGCCGAAGTAGTTGCGTTCATACAGTTCATGCCGGCCGCCAAACTCGGTGCCGATCGCGTCCCACATAAGCTTCATCAGCTTCACGCGGTCGACCGCCGAATATCCGTTGGACCCGCGCACGAAGGTCTCCAGGTAATTGCGTATTTCGGGAACCTTGAAATCGTTGGCGTGCGAAGGCAGATAGATGAGTGCACTGGCGAGCACGTTTTCGATAATCTCTTTCAGCCGCGGATAGATCAGATTCGATGCCACGCGGTACGCCAGGCCGTAATCGAGATTCGGCAGCACGTAGCCGGGAGTCCAAGGCGTGGTGGTGCGCGCCATGGCGTCCGTGAGACCCCAGAACAGATTGCGCCATGCCAGCACTTCGCCCACTTGCGCTTGCACGCCACGGAAATCCTTGGAGCCGGTGGCTTCCACACCTTTGAGCAAAAGTCCGGCGATGAAATCGAGCTTCACGGACAGGCGCACGCATCCATGGAACATGAATCGCGGCAGGAAGCCGGAGCGCGGGAAAAAGTTGTTCACCTTGTCGATATCGCCATAAGCGAACACGTTTTCCCACGGCACTAAAACTTTGTCGAAGACGATGATGGAATCGTTTTCATCCAGGCGGCTGGAGAGCGGGTAATCGAACGGGCTGCCCATGGCCGCGGCGGTCATCTCATACGACGGCCGGCAGAACAGCTTCACGCCGGGCGAATCTGTGGCGACGATGCAGACGAAAGCGAAATCCTTGGTCTTGATGGGTAGCGCGCCGTTATTCGCGATGAAGTTGTAGTGCGTGAGCGTGGAAGTTGTAGCAACCACCTTGGCGCCACTGATCACCAGGCCCGCATCGGTTTCCTTCTCGACGTGCATGTAGACGTCGCGCACTTCCGACAGTTCCTTATTGCGATCCACAGGCGGATTCACGATGGCATGATTGACGAACGTGACCTCCTCTTGCACCTTTTTATACCAGCGGCGCGCGTTCTCTTGGAACGGCGTATAGAAGTCGGAATTCGCACCGAGCGTAGCCAGGAATGCCGCCTTGTAATCTGGACTGCGTCCCATCCATCCGTAGGTCACTCGCGCCCATTCGGCGATGGCGTCGCGGGAGGCCACCATTTCTTCGACGTTATGCGGCGCTTTAAAGAAGTGATGCGTGTAGCCGCCGCTGCCGGTGTCGGTCTCGGTGCAAAGAATCGATTTGCGTTCATCGTGCAACGCATCGTACAAGCGCGCCAGCATGCGGCTGGTGTTGCGGAACGCCGGATGCGTGGTGACGTCTTTCACCCGCTCGCCATAAATCCAGATTTCGCGGCCATCGCGAAGACTTTCCAAGAACTCCGCCGATGTGAATGGCTTGGTGCGGGTGGCGCCGAAAACGGGTTTGGGCTGGGGCTGGGCTTCGGTCGACATGGTTTTCTCCTAGTGTTTTAGGGATTCCTAGCGGATCACGCGAATTTCGTCCAATCGCGTTCGAATCGGAATACTTCCTTGGCGGGGGGCAGCGGCGCCTGCGTCTCGATCCAGCGGACTGGCTCCGCGCCGTTGTTGGCAAAACTATGGATGCAGCCGACGCCCGTCCAGATCACATCCCCGGGGCCAAGATCGTAGCTCTTGCCGTCGGCGACCGCATGAACACGTCCGCCCACGATAAAGTACGACTCTTCGAAGGTATGATCGTGCGGGTCGATTTTAGCGCCCGGTGAATATTGAATCAGGAATAGCGATTGGTGCGTGGCGCCGAAGGATCGATCGACGAACATCTTGATGGCGACGCCCGTCGTCGGATTGAAGCCTTCCATCTGCGATGCGCCGCCGGGGCGCGGCAACTGCGCTTCATCGAAGTGGCCGATGGGCGCGCTGGCTTCCGATGACGGCGCATCGTGCGTGAAAAAAGTATCCTTGCCGTATTCCGCTGGACGCGGTTGCGGCGCTTGCATTTCAAGCCAGCGGACCAAGCCGGTACCGGCATTTTTCCAGGAGTGCAGCACACCGGTAGGGATCAAACCGAAGTTGCCAGGGGCGAGCGTCTGCGTCTTGTCGCCCATTTGTACGCTGACGCTCCCTTCAAGAACGTAGAAACTTTCTTCAAACGAGTGCAGGTGCGGGTCAATGGAGCCGCCGGCATCGAGAAAGCAGATGCCCGTGCCCATGTGAACGGAACCCATTGAGCGATCCACATAAGTGGCGCGGCGGAAGCCCGTACTGTGGCCTTGGTAGAGCTTTGGGGTCTGCGCGGAGGCTGGGTCGATCTTGGAGACAGCATGCATGGCGTAGGAACTATTATGGCTCTTATCCACCCTATGCGAGGCGCGTCCGATAGGCTAGCAGGAAGCTCGCTTTTGTGAACAGAATCGTGACTTGGGGCTGTGTCAAACTAAAAGTGGATGCCGCTGGTTCCGCCGTATATCGAATCATTGCGTCCTTACGAGGCCGGGCGCAGCATCGAAGAAGTTCAGAGCGCCTATGGCTTAACCCACATCAGCAAGCTGGCTTCGAACGAAAATCCCCTAGGTCCTTCACCGCTGGCGCTCGAAGCGATGGCTCGCTCGATGAACGGGCTGAACCTGTATCCAAACGGCGGCTTGGATCTGCGGCGGGTTCTGGCCGAGAAGTACGAGACTAAGATCGAAAATGTGATCGCAGGCAGCGGTTCAGAAGGCATTATCTCGAACATCATCCGCGCATTCTTAGGCGACGAGGATGAAGTGCTTACCACCGATGCTGCGTTAATCGGATTTCAGGTGCTGGCGAAATCGCGCGGCGTGGCGTACCGCACCGTGCCTTATCGCGACTGGCACTACGATCTCACCGCACTGGCCGCTGCAATCACCGAGCGGACCAAGATCGTTTACCTGGCGAATCCCAATAACCCTACCGGAACAATTTTTTCGAAGCAGGAGTTTGCCGCCTTCTACCGGCACGTGCCCGAGCGCGTTCTTATCATTCTGGACGAAGCTTATTTCGAATACGCCAAAGACACGCCGCGCTACCCCGATTCCATGCACTATCGCTACGACAACGTCATCACGTTGCGGACGTTTTCGAAGGTTTATGGGCTGGCCGGCGTTCGCATCGGCTACGGCTTCGCGCACGAGCGTTTGATTCACAATTTGCTGAAGGTGAAGCTCCCGTTTGAGCCAAGCACGCTGGCGCAAGCCGCCGGCATTGCAGCGCTGGCCGACAAGGAGTTCCTGCACAAGTCGCTCGAATTGAATGCGGCCGGGATGCGGTTTCTGACGACGTCGTTGCGCGAGATCGGCTTCCAAGTTGTGCCGTCGGAGGCGAATTTTCTGATGGTGCCGCTCCCAAGCGCCGAACGTGCGGCCCGGCTTACCGGCGAGTTGCTCCAGCAAGGAATCATCATCCGGCCGCTGGCCAGCTTTGGGCTGCCGAATTGCGTCCGGATTTCAACGGGCACTGCCGAAGACAACCAGCGCTGTGTCCAAGCAATAGAGAAGTTAGAGGTACCTTTGTCATGCAACCGTTAGTGGAAAATCAAGTCTCCGAAAAAACCCCAGTCGATTTTCTCCCACTGAATGGCACCGACTTTGTCGAGTTCTACGTCGGCAACGCCAAGCAGGCAGCTTATTACTATCGCGCGGCTTTCGGAATGAAACTGGTGGCATATCGCGGACCGGAAACCGGAATGCGGGACCGCGTTTCCTACGTCGTCCAACAAGGCAAGATTCGCTTTGTGCTCACCACGCCGTTGTTCCCCGATAATCCTATTGCCGAACATATCCAGCGGCATGGCGACGGCGTGCACGAAATTGCGCTTTGGGTGGACGATGCCGAATCGGCATATCTGGAAACCACCCGGCGAGGCGCTCGTGGCGTACAAGAGCCGACCGTGCGTGAAGATAAAGACGGCCGCATTCGCATTTCCGTGATAGCCGCCTATGGCGATACGCTGCACGCGTTTGTGGAGCGCAAGGATTATCGCGGCGTATTTCTGCCCGGTTTTCGCGCCATCGAGGGTGACGATCCGGTCGCGCGTCCCACCGGCCTGTTACACATCGACCACATGGTGGGCAACGTGGGCTGGAACGAGANNACCTGGGTCAACTTTTATCGCGACGTCATGGGATTCCAGCTCTACCAGCACTTCGACGATAAAGACATCAGCACGGAGTATTCGGCCCTGATGTCGAAAGTGATGTCCAACGGCAACGGACGCGTAAAGTTCCCAATCAACGAACCCGCGGTTGGTAAGAGGAAATCGCAGATCGAAGAATATCTGGAATTCTACGGCGGCCCCGGTGTGCAGCATATCGCCCTGGCGACCGGCAACATCATCGAGACGGTGTCGAAGATGCGGACGCAGGGTATCGAATTTCTGCGCGTCCCCACTACGTACTATGACGACCTGGAGAAGCGTTGCGGCAAAATCGACGAGCCGATNNTTCAACGCAAGGGCAGCCGCAGTTTCGGCAAGGGCAATTTCAAGGCGCTATTTGAAGCGATTGAGCGGGAGCAGGAGTCGCGCGGTAATCTGTAACGGCTTTACTTTGCGGCGACGGTTTTTTCCTTGGTCCCTTTGAGCTCGTCCGCGATGATCGGCTTCAGCGCAGCTAAGGTCACTTCGCCGTTGTATTGCTTGCCATCGATATAAAACGCCGGCGTACCGTACACGCCTGCCGTTTCGCCATCGGCGAGATCTTTATCCACCACGGCTTTGTATTTGCCCGAGTCGAGATCAGTCTTGAACTTATCTACATCCAGGCCGATTGCCTGCGCCATGGCGAGGATGCTGTTCCGCGAAAGCGTCCTGTAGTTCTTGAAGAGCAGATCGTACATCTCCCAGAACTTTCCCTGCTCGCGCGCCGCCAGCGATGCTTCCGCCGCCAGCTCCGCATGAGGATGCATGGATAGCGGAAACTGCTTGTAGATCAGCTTCACGTCCTTCGGATAGGCGGCCATGATAATATCCACCTGCTTCACTGCCGCCGAACAGAACGGGCATTCGAAATCGGAAAACTCAACCAGCGTGATGCGCGCGTCGGCCGGGCCTCGCACCGGTGAGCCGGCCACTGGAATGTTGATGGGCGCTTCCAACAGTTTGGGCCGATGAGCCTTCGGTGAAGCATCCATCAGCTTGCTGATCTCAATCAGGCTTTTGCCATCCTTGACGCCCTGGATCGCGATCTTCGCAATCGTCCGGCTGTAGGAGCAGTTCGTATCCTTGAGGATGCATTCGGCCGTCTTCATGCCGCACTGGCAGGAACAATCCTCCTCGCGAAGGATCTTCAGCACGGCCTTCTTTTGTACCGGCGTTAATCCAGACAGGTCGACGTCGCCGAGCGTTTCGGCCGTCTTCCAGGCGTCCGGCGAAGGCGTCTGCGCCCCAAGCATCAGGGCCGAGAGGAGGCAGAGGAAAGCTATGCGAAGTCGCATGCCTTTATTATGACTCGGAATTTGACAGGGGGCTAAGAAAGATAGGGAAGCTGAGAAAGATAGGGAAGCTAAGAAAGCTCCGCGTGCAGGAAGCTCTTCAGATCTTCCTCATTCACCACGGGTTCGCCCGGCGCCACATTACTCAGCTTGCCGGCTTTCATCCAGCGTTCCAGTTGATCGACCAGGCTGAACAAGTGATCGAAAGAATCCACCACGAAGAGCAGCGGCTGATAGTGGTTGATTTCGAAGCCTTGATTGATGGCCCATTCCAGTTGGATGGGAAAGCGCTGCACTTCCGGCGCTTCGATGGCGTGCGCGATTTCCCCGTACGAACTCAGCAATCCGCTGCCGTATACCTTGAAGCCGTCGGAACCCCGCATCAGGCCAAATTCAATGGTGAACCAGAAGAACCGCGCCATGGCCCGGATGACGCTGGTAAGGTAATGTGCCCGTGTATCGGGGCCCCTAATCCCGGCCGCGATCTCGGCAGCCGTGTGCGCACATTCCCCGAATCGCACCAATGCCTCAGCGAAATTCTTGTCCGTGTGCATGGGAACGTGGCCAGCCACGTCATGGAAAATGTCAGGCTCCGGCAAGTAATCTAACTTGTCCGATCGGCGTATGGTGACGGTGGTTGGAAAGGCGCGGTTGCGGAGGCAATCAAAGAAGACGAACGCGGGAACGTAGCCGCTCACCGCTTTGGTTTGGAACCCGGTCAAAGGCTTTAGAAACCGATTGACGTCTTCCAGGCGCGGGATGCGGTTTGGATCAAGGCACAGCGAGTGGATGCCTTTGAGGAAATGCGCGTTGGCATAACGATCCCACCGCGAGAGCATCCGGGCATACAGCTTGCGCCAAGCCTCATGATTCTCTTCGGAGTACAGATCGTAAGGCTGCTGGATGTAAAGCTGTCCCGTGCGCTTGGCCTGCTCAATGAACGACGATTCGTTCGTAGTCATACTGGGACTTACCGAGGAGCCGGAACTTACCGAGGAGCTGGAGCTTAGAGACGAGCTTTCATTTTCGCTCTCCATCCTTTATGATCGCCCCAAACAGCACCACGCACAAGTGGTGCCTTGCTGCCCGGCCCTCGGGCTCGGAGCCGTATACTGGAATTGGAGGGAGCATGTATCCTCTCAAAAAAGGCAAAACCACCAATCAGGCCCATGTCGGCCTGCCGGAAGGCACTTTCGAAGAAGAGCACGGCCGCAAGGGATTTTACCGCAAATCGGCGCACCTTTATCACGCGCACCCCCCTACTGGATGGATTCGGTTTGAAGGCAAATTGCGACCGCATTGTTTCGATCTCAATCAGCTGAAGCCTGGCGATCTGAACGATGCCGAAGGCCTGCCCGCTGCCTTCCTGGGAAATGACGACATCCAACTTTCCGTCTCCCGTCGAAGTGACCCAATGCCGTTTTACTTCCGCAATGCGGATGGCGACGAGTTGTACTTCATCCATCGTGGGCACGGAAAGATCGAGACCGATTTCGGACCGCTCGATTTCGAGCCTGGCGACTACATCAACATCCCGCGCGCCGTCACCTACCGGATTGTCCCCGAGACGCGCGACAATTTCTTCCTCATCATTCAATCCAAGCATGAGTTCGAACAACCGGAGAAAGGTTTGCTGGGCCAGCACGCGCTCTATGATCCGGCGGCCATCACTACGCCGGAGCCCGCGCCGCTTCTCGACGACAACGCCGAGTGGGAGATCCGCATCAAAGCGGAGGACGAGATTTCGAAAGTGGTCTATCCGTTCAATCCAATGGATGTCGTCGGCTGGAAGGGCGACCTGACGGTGTGGAAGATCAACATGCGCGACATCCGCCCCGTGATGAGCCATCGCGCCCATCTGCCTCCGAGCGCGCATACCACTTTTGTCACCGAAGGCGCGGTGGTGTGCAGCTTTCTGCCGCGTCCGCTCGAAGAAGACGAAGACGCGTTGCGCGTGCCCTTCTTCCATCGCAACACCGACTACGATGAATTCATCTTCTATCACGATGGCGATTTTTTCAGCAAAGACAATATCAAAGCGGGCATGGCCACTCTGCACCCGCGCGGCATCCATCACGGCCCGCATCCCAAGGCTCTGGCCAATCAGAAAAAGAAAACGCACACCGATGAATACGCCGTCATGTTGGATGGTCTAAATCCGATTCACGTTCTGCCCGCGGGCGAGGATGTAGAATGGAAAGACTATTGGGCAAGCTGGATGGAAAAGAAACCGGTGGAGACGCGCTGATTGATAGTTGACCCCGGGTCCACGGACCATTCCAGTGTTTACAAGCTTCTGATCGGTTCGGTGGTTCCGCGCCCGATCGCTTTTGTTTCCACGATTAGTACCGAGGGCGCCTTCAACGCCGCACCATTCAGTTTTTTCACCGTTGCCAGCTCGAATCCGCCGGTGCTCGTCTTCACGGTCGGGAATCGCGCGACGCCCGATCCCCGAAAAGATACCTTGCGCAATATCACGACAGCACGTGATTTTGTGGTCAACATTGTCTCGGAAGAGTTCGGGCAAAAAATGAATCTTTGCGCCGGAGACTACCCACCGGAAGTGGACGAGTTTCAAGTCTCGGGCCTTACGCCCGTGCCGAGCGATTTGGTGAAGGCGCCGCGCGTTGCCGAGTCACACATCAACATGGAGTGCCGGCTGCTCTACACCATTTCGATGAGCAACCTGATTAACGGCGGAAATCTGGTGCTGGGCGAAGTGGTCCGGTTCCACATCGACGATGCGTACTTGAACAATTTCCGGATCGACCAGGACAAGCTGCGCGCCATCGGCCGCATGGCCGGCAACAGCTACACCCGCACTCAGGATCGCTTCGACATGATCCGGCCGGCGTAGCGGCTAGTTAGAAAATAGCCGATCGAAAATTTCGCGGGTACGGTTCTGGATCTTCGCAAGTTCGGCCTTCAGCGGCCGGCCGTTCGGATTTTCCGGAGTCCAGCGGCGCACCAGCTCCGTCAGCACCTGCAAGTGCGATTCGGAATTCGGCAGGCTGGTTTCGGCGTGGCCGGAGTAGACGCGCAGAGCGTGATCCACGGCGCGATACAACGTGGCTGCCTCCAGCAGAAACTCCGCGTCGGCGCGCTCCAGGTGGCCAGTAGCTTCGATAATATTGATGCGCTCGGGCGTATTCAAAACCTTGTAGAACAGCCCGCCCGCTTTCAAGCGAAGGTACAAAAGCGAAAAATCGATATCGTAGAATCCACCGTGGCCGGCTTTCAGCGGATGATCGGGACCCTGTTCCTTCTCCAGCCGCAGCCGCATCTGCCGCAGATCCTTCTTGGAGCGGCCGCTCTGGCCATAGCGCCGCCAGTCAACCTTTTGCAGTTCGTTCAGAAACGTGGTGGCACGATCGGTGTCACCCGCTACCGCGCGAGCTTTCATATACGCGATGCCTTCCCAAGCCTCCGCGCTCTTGGCGAAATATTCCTTGTACGCCGCCTCCGATTGCAGCAGCGCACCCGCGCTTCCATTGGGACGCAGACGCGTGTCCACTGTGAACATGACCCCGGTACCCGTATAGGCCGTGATTAAATCGACGATGCGCTCAGCCACGCGCGTCCAGAACACCTGTTCGCCGTGGTCTTCATCCGGCAAAACGAATACTAGATCGGCGTCCGAAGCGAGATCGAATTCCCGCATTCCCAAGCGCCCCAGCGCTATCACCATCAGCTGCTGGCGCGGGTGATATCCGGGCGTGGCGGGTGGATGTACGGCGGCGGTGTGTTCCACCGCCATGCGATAGCAGGCTGCAATCGCTTTGTCGGCCAGATCGGACGTCTGATGCAGCGTTTCAAAAACCGGCACGCGTTGGCACAGGCTGGCGGTTTGGATACGGAACATCTCGCGCCGGAAATAACGCCGCAGCTCGGAGATGTCGTCAAGCTTCCACGCCGCTCTTACATCGTCGGGATGGGTTAAATCCGGCAGCTGGCAGAATTCTTCAATCAAATGCGGAACGCGAACCAGCTCTTCGCCGAAATAAGGGCTGTGCTTGAAGATGTCGAGCGTGAAGCGCGCCACCTGCGAATCGGAATCGAGCAGGGCGAGCAACCGGGAATCGGGCATCAACTTTTCGAGAAAGTGTTCGAAAGGTCCCTCGCCGCGGCCCAGCTCCATCGCGGACACAGCTTGAGCCAGCGCGGGCGCGCGTTCATCCAGAAACCGGATCAGATTGCTGGACGTAGGTTCCACCACTTCCGGCGCTTCGATTTGCGGTGCCACGGCCGGCGGCAGGCTGTAATAGATGGGGCGCTGGGCATGGATCACGCGCTCGTAAATCTCTTGGACGGCTTCCAGGTGCGCGTTCAACTCCAGCACCAGCTTTTCCCCGGATGGCGCGCTACCGAGTTGCGCGGTCGGCATTTTTCTCGCCAGCAGGTCCAGCTCGCGAGGGGCGGTGGGCAAAGTGTGGGTCTGACGATCCTCGGCAAATTGTAGCCGGTGCTCCAGATTGCGCAAAAATCGATATGCAGCTATCAGACGCCCGAACTCGGCTGCGGAAAGCAGATCCTTTTGGCTAAGACGTGACAGCGCCAGCATCGTTCCACCGTGACGCAGCCAGGGAACGCGTCCGCCGTGCAGGCGCTGCAAGCACTGCACCAAAAATTCGACGTCGCGGATGCCGCCGGGAGCCAGCTTCACGTCGAACGTGGATTTGCTGAGCCTGCGCTTGCCCAGCTTTTCGCTGATACGTTCGCGCGTGGCCGATACTTCCTCCACTGCGGAAAAATCAAGCGTAGTGGAGTAAATCAGCGGTTCCACCGTGCTGAGCAACTCACGGCCGGCATCCGGATCGCCCGCCGCCACGCGCGCCTTAATGAGCATCTGCAATTCCCAATCGCGCGCGCGGGTTTGATAGTAGCTCTTCGCGCCATCCAGCGAAATACACACCTCACCCAAGCTGCCGTCCGGGCGCAGCCGCAAATCCATGCGATAGCACAGGCCTTCGGCCGTATAGGTGGAAAGCAACTCTGTGTACTGGTTCGCGACCTTCTTGTAAAATTCCTTGTTCGATATGGAATGCTCGCCGTCGGTTTCTCCGTTGGCCGCGTAAACGAACATCAGGTCGATATCGGAGCTGTAATTCAGCTCGCGCCCGCCCAACTTGCCAAGCGCGATCACCGACATCCCGCATTCCCGTACTTCGCCGTTTTCATCCACCGAACGCGGAGTTCCATGCCTCGCTACCAGATCGGCACGAATGCGCTTGTAGCTGATATGCAGAATGGCGTCGGCCAGATTCGAGAGTTCTTCCGTGGTCTCAGACAAACTGCTGAGCCCGAGCACGTCCCGCAGCAGGATGCGCAGAATCTGCTGCCGGCGGAACAGCGCGAGAGAAAAAGCCAGCGGTTCACTCTCAGGCTGATGCTTGAGAAACTTTCCCAGGCGCTTTTGATATTCGCCTGCGGTGAGCACGCGGCTCATCCCGCTCACTTCTTCCAGCCATTGCGGATTCTGCAGAATCTCTTCCGCCAGGAAGCGGCTAAAGGAAGCCACCGCGATCAGGTACTTCAGTACGGCGGGAGATTTCACCAGACGCTCGAAAGCGGCGGGCTGCTTTTGCTTCAAACTCACCAGGTAATGAATGGCGGCGTCGGGATCGGCCGCCGAGGCCAGCAACACTTTCACCTGATCTTGTTCTTCGGGGGTGAGGCCGAGCGAAAGGAGGGCCGCCTCTCCGCGCGCGAGAGCGGGCTTGCGGAGGGGCATGGTTTCAAGCAAGCTTGCCATTCAAATTTAGACGGCTTGGTCTAATAATTCGATTATATCCTTCGGACGGATGAAACCGCTCTTTAACACGCGGGCGTAGAATCCAGCCAGGCCCCAACGAGGCGTGGAAGCGTCGCCAGCCGACACTTGAGCATCATAGACGGCCGTTTTGATGGAAGGGCCGTAGACATCCAGCGTAGTGCAGGGACTGCGCATTTTCGACAGTTCTAGCGTGACTTCGCCAACGCGATAACGTTGTCCCAGACGCATCTGCCGCCGGTCCAGCCCTGTAGTGGTGAGGTTTTCACCGAGCGCGCCGGGAAACAGGGGATAGCCCTGTGCGATCAATTCCTCAATGCCCTCGCTCGTGATGAGCAGGACAGCCTGGTTGGGTCCACCGTGAATCTCCGGATGTGCCCAGGAATCGCCCCGGATTCCCTGCACCGTCACCTCGGCCTCTGCAATGGGCCGCTTCGGAACGCCCCCTGGAGAAATATTGATTTGAACGATGGAACCCGTCATACCCTGCCCTCCTCTAACTGATCCACCTTCCGCAGCGACGGAAAAAGCCAGCCCCACGCAAGCACTACCGCGATAGTTCCCGCCCCTCCCAATATCACTGCGGGCACTGCTCCGAACCATTGCGCCGTCAGGCCGGATTCGAATTGTCCCACTTCATTCGACGCTCCGATGAACAGCATGTTCACCGCGCTCACGCGACCGCGCATTTCATCCGGCGTCTTCAGCTGAACCAGCGTGGAGCGCACGATTACGCTAACCATGTCGAACGCGCCCGTGAGCGCCAGCGCGATCAACGATAGCGCGAGGCTGTGCGATAGCCCGAAGACAATGGTGAACACCCCGAATCCGCACACGCAGTAAAGCATGCTGAGACCCGCTTTTTTCCGCAATGGATAATGCGCCAGCAAAATCGCAACGCCAACCGCGCCCACTCCCGGCGCCGCGCGCAGCACTCCCAGTCCCCACGCGCCGGTGTGCAGGATGTCGCTCGAAAAGACCGGCAGCAGCGCCACAGCGCCTCCCAGCAGCACGGCGAAAAGATCCAGCGACATGCAGCCGAGGATTAATTTGCTGCGCCAGATATAACGGAGGCCGTCCAGGATCATCCCGACCGGTTCCTCCGAACTTTTGCGTGTGGCTACGTCGGGCCGGATGGCCGACACCAGCGCCACCGCGATGCAATAAGCCACGGTTGCGCAGGCGAAAACCGGCACGGGGCTTCCTGCGAAGCCGTAGATCAAACCGCCTGCCATGGGGCCGAGAATGGTGGCGGATTGGAAGAAGGACGCACTCCACGTGACCGCATTTGGAAAATGTTCGGGCTTCACCAGTTGCGGCAAGAACGCTTGTCCCGTGGGTCCATTAAAGGCCCGCACCGCACCGTTCGCGAGCAGTACGGCATAAATGGGCCAAGCCGTTGAGATGCCGCGCAACGCCAGCGCGAGCAATATCGCCGAACAAACCGCGAAAGCCGCATAACACGTACGCAAAATGGATTGCCGCCGGTACCGGTCGGCCGTATGTCCCGCGATTAAGAACAACGCCACACCGGGCGCGAATTGGGCGAGCCCTACCAGTCCCAGATCCAAAGGGCGATGCGTCAACCCGTAGATCTGCCATCCCACCGCCACCGAAATCATCTCCGACGACACAATCGACAGGAATCGCGCCGACATGAACAAGCGGAAGTTTGGGTAGCGGAAGGCAACGCGCGCCAGCGAACCAGGGGTCTTTTTTGCCAATCCAGCCAATAAATAGGGTTACACACCCCGGCCGTGGTTGTGGCAAGCGCTTCGTGGCACGCCGCTTGCACAACCACCCCGTAGGAGGACCTATGTGGATAAAGTCTGGTAGAAATTTCCTACTTGGAGTGGCAACCTTAGCTGTCGTTGCCGGGTCGGCGTTCGCGGTGAATCATCATGAGTTAAACGGTACTTGGCAACTGGTACCCGCCCGCAGCGAGTTTAACGGCGAGCCGGCCATTCAGACCGGAACTGTCATCATCAATGACCGCGAGCGCAATATCTATGTCCAGCGCAATTTCAACTTCGACGGCGCTAACCAGTCGACTTCCACGAGCTTCAGCACCGACGCTCGCGAGAAGACGTCCATCAAGGACAAAGAGCAAGGCTTCAAGAGCAAGGCGAAGTGGGACAGCGATGTTCTAAAGGTGGTGACGACGCAAGAGGGCATCAACATCACGGAGCGTTACAGCCTGCGCGATGACGGGACGATGATGCTGCAGATCGATAGGAACGGCCATCAACCCGAAGCCCTGTTCTTCCAACGCCAGTAACTAAATGTCGTAATACAACGCGAACTCGTACGGGTGCGGCCGCAGCCGGATAGCGTCCGCCTCGTTACGGCGTTTGTAATTGATGAAGGTCTCGATGAGTTCCTCGGTAAACACGTCGCCCTTCAGCAAGAAAGAGTGATCGTCCTCTAAACATCCCAGCGCCTCTTCGAGTGAGGACGGCATGGACGGCACGTTCTTCATTTCTTCCGGGGACAAATCATAAATGTCTTTGTCCAATGGCTCGCCTGGATCCGCCTTGGTCAAAACGCCATCCAGGCCGGCCATCAACATTGCCGCGAATGCCATGTATGGATTCGAGGAAGGATCGGGTGGACGAAATTCAACGCGTTTGGCTTTCGGGCTCGCCGAGTACATGGGAATCCGAACCGCGGCCGAACGATTGCGTCTGGAATATGCCAGATTCACCGGCGCTTCATAACCGGGTACCAGGCGCTTATAGCTATTCGTAGTGGGGGCGATAATAGCCGACAACGCCCGCGCGTGCTTCAACAATCCCGCGATGTAGTGCAACGCCATCTGGCTTAACCCCGCATAGCCGTCGCCTGCGAATTGCGGCTTACCGTCTTTCCACAAACTTTGATGCGTATGCATTCCGCTGCCGTTGTCGCCGAACAGCGGCTTGGGCATGAACGTCACCGATTTTCCGTATTGATAGGCGACATTGCGGATCACATACTTGTACAGCATCATGTTGTCGGCCGATTTAATCAGCGTGTCGAAGCGCTGATCGATCTCGCATTGCCCGCCGGTGGCCACTTCATGGTGATGGCACTCGATGTTGATCCCGCAGCCGATCATGGTTTCGACCATTTCAGCGCGCAGGTCTTGATAGTGATCCGTAGGCGGAACCGGAAAATAGCCTTCCTTATAGCGCGGCCGGTATCCCAGGTTCTGGCCTTCGCGCCCCGAATTCCAGCGGCCTTCCTCAGCGTCAATGAAGTAGTATCCCGAGTGCTGGTTCTGATCGAACCGGACGTTATCGAAAATGAAGAACTCGGCCTCGGCGCCAAAATAGGCCGTATCCGCCAGACCGCTATTTTTCAAATAGCTTTCGGCCTTGCGTGCGATCCAGCGAGGGTCGCGCTCATAGTGTTGCCGCGTAATTGGGTCGATCACATCGCTGGTCATCACCAGCGTCTTTGTTTCGCCGAATGGATCGATGAACGCGGTACTCGAATCCGGTATGAGCAGCATGTCGCTTTCATTGATGGCGGCCCAACCGCGGATGCTGGATCCGTCAATCCCGAAACCTTCCTCAAATGAATCTTGAGTGAGCTGGCTAATGGGATAGGAGACGTGCTGCTGCAAACCAGGCAGATCCGTGAAGCGCAAGTCCACTTGACGAACGTCTTTGCTTTTCGCAAACTCCAAAACTTCCTGCGGATTCATCTGTCCTCCATAGATAGCATACTGTTTTTATTCCACACGGTTGACAAGGGAACAACTGGGAAGCAACCATCGTTCAAGGTTCTATGGGCGACGATTTTGGAGACGGCGGCGATTTTGGGGATTTTGGAGACGGGGGCGACGATGGTGGGCCCGACGATCAAGATCAACCTGACGATCAGGATCAGGATGATGATGGTCAGAATAGCGACCAGCCGCCCGATGACAATGGCAACGACGGCGGCGACGACAAGGGCGGCGATGACAACGACAACGGCAACCTGGACGATATGTTTGCCTCCGGCGACGATCTGCCTCCCGTCGATGATGACGTCTTCGGAAGCGCGTCCGACTTTCCCAATGCCGATGCTACCGATTTCGAGGACGATGCCGGAGATTGGTCGGCGACCGACTATCAGCAATCCGCCGAAAACCTTTTTGGCGATCATCCCTACTTTGGCGACACGCTAGTCCAGCAAAAGGTGGACGAGGGTTTTCAGCCCTATGAGGATTCTGGCTTCGATCAGGCCTTCGATCAGATTGCGCCGGGAACTTCGGATACAGTTCAATTGTTCGAGCGCGAGGGCAGGCTGGTGGCGTTCGGTGTTGTGTCGCAGGCCGTGCTGGAACTGTTGATGGCGCGCTACACAGGAATCAATTGGAACAATATGGAAGTGGCGGTTCCGCAGAAGGGCGAATCGGTGCCGCCTCAGCCGCTACCGCCCGCGTTTGCGAACATTGCCGAACAAGACGCAGTGGACCTCCGCAAGTATTCCACGCCAGTCGGCGATCAAGGCCAGACGGGCCGCTGCTCCGCCTTTGCCTGGACCCACGCCGCGGAAATGTCCCGCAATATTTTGAATGAAGAGTCGCCGCGACTGTCGCCGAATTTCACGATGCTCGAATTCCAGCGGATGCAGGGCGACGCGCGAGACTATCAGTATGCTTATGAAGGCGGCGATGGAACCGTCAGCGGTCCCGATCCTGGTGAGGTGTTGGTGGAGAGCGGAACGTGCCGTCAGGACCTTTGGCCGGACGATCGCTCCGCTCCTCTTACGCGCGAGGAACAACTGGAAGCTGACGCGCAACGTTATCGTCTGGAGGCGGTGCCATTGCCGATCGCGATTGATGACGTGAAGAAGGTTTTGAGCGCGGGATGTCCGGTTCATGTTTCCATGAACACCGGTTCCGGCTTTTCGGATGTCGGCCGCGACGGCGTGTTCAAAGCCGCCGAAGGACCTTGGGGCAGACACGGCCGCCACGCCATGTTGATTGTGGGCTATGTGGGGAATTTCTTTACGCTTAAAAATTCTTGGGGAACCGGATGGGGCGACCAGGGTTTCTGCTACGTCCCGAAGAATGTCCTGGCCGCTTCCGATCCGGAATTTGTTGCGGTGCTGTTGAGGCGACCCGGTTAGCGATCGTGGTCGCGCAACCAATCCGCGTGATGGTCGCGGTATTCACGCAAACGGGACACATCGTCATCCAGAATGTCGCGATCGCGCGGGGTCATGCGATTGTAGCTGGCCACCCGGCCCAACGCGTCGATCACATCGTCCTGTCGAGCCTGTAGGTATCGCCGCGTCTTGGCCACGTGACCTCTCGAACGTGCTCGACATCGTCCTTCACACGCTCGAACATACGCATGTGCCAGTTCTGTCCGTGAAAATATGATCCTCCTGCCTGTACGACGTTTCAGCGCAAGGATGTTTTCGCGAGTGACGGTTAACCAACCGTGACGGTCTAGTAACGGTTACTTGCGCTCGATGCGCATACCATAGAACGATCGGTATACGAAGAACAGGGCCACCGCCAGGAACACGGCTGCCAGCACGTCGGTGAAGAACGCACTTTGATCACGCGTGAGCGATACCGCCAACTCCACCGCCAGCAATCCGAACAGCGTCGTGAACTTAATGATTGGGTTGAGCGCCACCGAGGACGTGTCTTTGAACGGGTCGCCTACCGTGTCGCCCACGACTGTTGCATCGTGCAAAGGAGTGCCCTTTTGCTTCAGCTCCGTCTCGACAATCTTCTTCGCGTTATCCCACGCGCCGCCCGCATTCGCCATGAAAATGGCTTGATACAGGCCGAACAGTGCGATCGAGATCAGATACCCGATAAAGAAGTATGGTTCCACAAACGCAAACGCCAGCGTGGCGAAGAACACCGTAAGAAAGATGTTGAACATGCCCTTCTGCGCATACTGCGTGCAGATCTCAACCACTTTCTTGCTGTCGGAGACGGAGGCCTTCGCCGTGCTTTCCAGATTGATATTCGCCTTGATAAATTCGACCGCGCGATAGGCGCCCGTGGTCACCGCTTGCATGGAAGCGCCCGTGAACCAATAGATCACTGCGCCTCCGGCAATCAAGCCCAGCAGGAAAGGGTAGTAAAGTATCGATAGCTTCGCAAGCTGGTCCGGCTGCAGTTTGTTGGTCAGCGCCACGATAATGGAAAAAATCATGGTGGTAGCGCCCACTACTGCGGTTCCGATCAGCACCGGCTTGGCGGTAGCTTTAAAAGTATTGCCGGCGCCATCGTTCTCTTCCAGATTCTCTTTGCCCTTCTCGAAGTCCGGCTTGAATCCGAAGTCTTTTTGGATCTCAGCGGAAATGTTGGGAATGCTCTCGATGGTGGAAAGCTCAAACACCGATTGCGCGTTATCGGTGACAGGCCCGTAGGAATCCACCGCAATGGTCACCGGTCCCATGCCGAGGAACCCGAACGCTACCAGGCCGAATGCGAACACGGCCGGCGCCAGCATCAACTCCGCGAACCCTTGGGTACTGATCCAGGCTCCGGTTGCCATCAATGCCAACATCGCCATACCCAGCCAGAATGCGCTGAAGTTTCCGGCCACTAAGCCGGAAAGGATATTCAGCGACGCTCCGCCTTCTTCAGACGAAGTCACCACCTCACGCACGTGCCGTGAATGAACGGAAGTGAAGGCCTTTACCAATTCCGGGATAATCGCGCCCGCTAGCGTGCCGCAAGTGATTACCGACGAAAGCTTCCACCACAGAGTGGTGTCACCCGCTAAATTGGGAATAATTTGGCTGGATACCAAATACGTTGCGGCGATGGAAACAATCGAGGTCAGCCACACCAGCGAGGTCAGCGGCGCTTCGAAGTTCATTTTTGCGACGTTCGCGTAGCGGCTCTTGGCGATAGCTTCATTGATGAAATAGGAAATCGCGGATGAGACCACCATCATCACGCGCATGACGAAGATCCAAACCAGTAGTTGCACCTGAACCAGCGGATCGTTCACCGCCAGAATGATAAACGTAATCAATGCGACGCCGGTCACGCCATAAGTTTCGAATCCGTCCGCGCTGGGGCCAACCGAATCGCCCGCATTGTCGCCGGTGCAATCCGCGATGACGCCCGGGTTGCGCGCGTCGTCTTCCTT
>PKZC01000082.1 GCA_003132905.1 Bryobacterales bacterium
AGATTTCCGGAACCAGCTCTCTACCTCGGGCCCTCTCAAGCACTCGACGTCATACCGAGGTTGCCGGAGTGGTTCGATGAACCGTTTGCTGATCCCTCGCAGATTCCGACCTATATTCTCTCGGAGATGACGAGACAAAGAGTGACCGTCTCACTATCCGGCGACGGTGGTGACGAACTGTTCGGAGGGTATAGGCGCTATCTACTGGCAGAGAAGTTTTCCAGGGCGCTAGCCGGTCTGCCACCAGAACTTTGCCGCGTAGGTAGCGAGATGCTAAAGCGCATCCCTTATGGAGCGCTGACTGCATGCGCAAATGTTTTGTCGAAAATTGGGTGGATCGATGAGTTTGACGACAAAGTCAAGCGCATGGAGAAGCTGCTTCTGTTACGCTCTCCCGATCAGATGCTACAAACAATGATGACGCATTGGACGGAACCGGTTGTTCTCGGAGTTCCGGACCAGGACTACTATGCGGATAGGCTCGAATGCGCCGCTCATCTCGACTCGCTCTCGCGCATGCAACTGCTGGAAAGCGTCGCTTGGCTACCGGATGATGTCCTCGCCAAGGTCGATCGCGCTAGCATGGCCGTCGGGCTCGAGGCACGCGTTCCACTCCTGGACATTCGGCTAGTCGAGTTTGCTTGGCGGCTTCCGCGCCAGTACAAAGTCGTTCGCGGACGCGGCAAGAGGATACTTCGCGAAGTTTTGAACCGCTACGTGCCACAGGAACTGATTGAACGACCAAAGATGGGGTTCGGCGTGCCGATAGGCGCGTGGCTATGTGGCCCTTTGCGAGAGTGGTCAGAGGATCTGCTCGGCGCTGACAAACTGCAGCGCGAGGGTTTCCTAGATAGCGACATTGTGCGCCGTGTATGGCGCGAGCATCTGTCCGGCGAGCGTAATTGGCAATTCCTGCTTTGGGACGTACTGATGTTTCAGGCTTGGCGCAACCATTGGCATGCTTGAGTGCTTGAAAGGTCAATCATTCATATGTCCATCGCTTCGATCAAACACTATGCTCGCAAGCTTGTTCATTTTCTTTCCCCGAAGATCTCGGCGGCCCGCGCGCTCGAACACGGGGCCGGGGACGAGATCGAACTAGAACTCCTGGATCTGCTGGTTGACCCTTCGCGAGAGGCGATTGACGTGGGGGGGAACTGGGGACAATACGCATCGCGGATCGCTAAGCTCGCCCGACATGNNGGACGCTACCAGCCAACGTCACGGTCGATCAGATAGCGGCCTCGACATCATCGGGCCAGATGACGTTATTCGTCCCGTACAATCAGGAAGCACTCGCCACCGTAGAAGGGCATGATGTATCGGATGGAGAACGTATCAAGGTGCAGACGGTGCCGATCGACGATTATGCTAATCGCGACATCGGGTTCGTAAAAATTGACGTAGAAGGGCACGAACTCGANNCCACCCACCGCCTCTTCGCGTACTTCGCCCAGCGCGACTATGTGGGGTTCTTCGTCGATAACTATCAACTGCACGAAGTCTCCTGCTTCGATCCTGCGCTTTTCCAGAATCCACAGTTGCTGAGAGACTATGCGCGCCGACGCGATGCGCGGTACGTTAATAACTTCACTTTCCTGGCTGCAGATCAAAAGCTTGATGGCATCGTACGACGCGTGGCGGGACGCTTGGCGAAGCTAAAAGGTGAGCATCGGCAGCGATCGGGGGATGGTAGAAGGAATATCTTGTGACGCTGACCAGAATCCAGTGCGTGCTTAAACTCTTAGTTGTCGGAATGATGCTGGCAATTTCAAGCGACGCACACGCGGATGTGCCTACAAGTCCGGCGTTCAGTGGTCAGCGTGGGCTCGCTGTTGTTCAGACCTTCATGTTTCCGCGGCGGCACGTGTCAAATCCGCAGAAGTATGATTTTGATCCGTATACTCCGCGCTGGAGCCGCGCCATGCCGCGGTCGCGGCTGGACGAGATTCGTAACGTCGGCTTCGACTTTCTGCGGGTAGCGGTCGATCCGGGTCCGATGATGGAGGCGAGTGGAAAAGAATTCGATGATCGGCTCTCAGACGTGCGGGAGGCGGTGTCCACGTCTCTTCAAGCAGGGCTTAAAGTCGTTCTCGACATTCACGTCAGTGATTCCCATTCGCTCTGGGGCATGCGCCAGATTACCGCTGGCTATGCGCAGCCAGCTTTTCAGCGCTACATGGACGTTGTCGTCGCTTTCGCCCATCTGCTGTCGACCTACGATCCCGCGCGCGTGGCTTTGGAGCTGTTCAACGAGCCGCCGCCGCCTTGCGTGTGGCGGGACCGTCCCGACTGGAACGAGCAGCTCGGCAAGATCTATCAAGGGGCGCGCTTGACTGCGCCGAAATTGACGTTGCTCGTCGCAGGCAGCTGCTGGGCTTCGATCGACGGGTTGCTCCAGCTCGACGGCCGCCGGTTTGATGCAAACGTCATGTTTGTGTTCCACTTCTATGAGCCGCGTGTCTTCACGCATCAGGGCTACTGGGGTGCAGAGAGGTATCTTAAATACCTGCCGAGGCTCCCGTACCCGCCTGATCCGGCCCAGCTCGACGCTGAACTGAGCCGGGTCGAGCAGAAGATCCGAGCGGCGACCGACATTCCTGACGATCAGCGTGCTCAGCAGGCGCGCCTAGCGAGCCAAAATATACGTGCTTATTTCCGTAGC
>PKZC01000304.1:0-2107 GCA_003132905.1 Bryobacterales bacterium
TTCTAAGCGAAACAACACGCGGAAAAATGCCAGGCCCCGGAGTTCGCTCCGGGGCCTTCGCTTGCGCGCGAGGCGTCAGGGCTTGACTGCGGTCGCCGCGAAGGCGGGCACATAATGCCGATGGGGATTTCCGAACGAGGATCGATGACGTGCGTTCAGCGCCTGGATGCCTACACCGCTCACACCGCAGCCTCGGGCCGAATGAGCGCACAGCTACGTCGTCTGCGTAGCATCATTTCCAGCCGATAGAGGGGCAATATAGTCAGGTGAATTGTAGGTGACGAATTAGCACAAATGGAACTCTCTGACGATTTGCGCGTTCACATGCAGCTTCGGCCAGGGAAGACGCAGCGCTGACCCATTGGCGCTTTGTCTCTCTATGGAGTTGCAATGCGTTTCCTTGTAGTTGCACTCGCCGTCATTATAAGCGCGCCTGCGATGGCGGAGGTGACGCTCACGTTTCCCGTTTCCATTCCGCAGGAATGCGTTGAGCTGGCACAGCGCGAACACGTACCCATTCTCATTACAGACAGGTATGAAGCGACGAAGGCCAAAATAAAATTGTATCGGCTTAGCAACAGCGACCCGATGGTTCTTGGATGCAAGCAAGCAGTAGGGCGGCTAAAGGCTGCCATGCAAGACCAGGAGGCACTCACGTCGAGAATCCGAAAGTGATTGCAGCCGCGACCGATACACCACGCGGCGAGCGTTTGCACGCCGTTGGCACGCATGTTTCCGAGGGTCATCGGAGCTATCGGCTGCATAAATAAAAACCCCGCTGATTAAGCGGGGCTTTTCATTTCGAAGCGGACTCTGCGGTTACTTCACCTTGATGTTTTCGGCAGATTCCTTGCCCTTATTAGCGACGACCTCGTAATCGACTACGGCGCCTTCATTGAGCGTACTCAAGCCCGCCCGCTCCACGGCCGAGATGTGCACGAACACATCTTTCCCTCCGCTCTGAGGCGCAATGAACCCATATCCCTTCGTCGGATTGAACCACTTCACGGTACCTGTTGCCACAATCACTCTCCACTGTTCACACTACGGCCTAACCATAATACGGCAGAGCGCTGACACCGGATACGGCTAAAAATACAAAAAGCCCGAGAACCCGATGGTTGTTCGCAGCCTCGACCGAGGCACCACGCGACGAGCGTGCGCACGCCGTTGGCGCGCATGTTGCCAAGGGTCATCGGAGCGGGCTTACATGACTGAGATCGGCAATGTTGTTTTCTCCGTCGAGAAGATCGATCAGCTAAAGGCTGAGATCGAGCGGCTGTGAGAGATAATCCGCCCGAGGGTCATCGCCTCGGATGGGGTGCGGTATGGTATGAGTTGAGATTAGCAGGCCTCGCCACGCGGGTGGGTTTTTTCTTGCGACGGTTGCTCTTTGATCATCGGAACAATCTTGCTCTGAAAACGTCTTAATACTTAGGTGCAACCTCTTTTTAACGAGGACAAAACAATGTTACGTAAAACGATCATCGCCCTGTTCGCAGTAGCGGCAGTTGGCTTAATTTCGCCATCCGTAGCGTCCGCTGCCGGCCATCATCACGGAGGCGGAGGCGGCTTCCATGGCGGCGGATTTCGCGGAGGTGGATTTGGCGCTTTTGGTTTTTACGGTCCATATGCCTACGGCGGATACGGTTATCCTTACGGCTATGGCGGCTACTATGACGATGGCGGCTGCTATCTCGTTCGTCAGCGCGTAAGGACACCATACGGTTGGCGCCTGCGTCGAGTCCAAGTGTGTGACTGAACGCGCTTAGCTCAAAGGACGGCCGCCGGTTCACGCCGGCGGTTTTTTCGTGCTCGCGCCGATGAGACTTTCCCGGCGCGCTTAGCGCTTCGGCGCGACCCAAACAACACGCCGCAAGCGTGCGCACACCGTTGGTGCGCATGTTGGTGAGGGTCATGGGGGGATTATTTAAGAAAATCGTTGGCTCGCAACACTACGGGTTGGTTGGGCTGGGCCTGCTCTTCGAAAAACTTACGCGATGCTCGCTCTTCAATTACTCCGCGCAGCCGCATAAACTGATCTACGCGCTGATCTGGCTTCACGTCACGCCTCCCTTCAAGATCGTCCATAGCCGCGGTGCTGATC
>PKZC01000304.1:2123-2821 GCA_003132905.1 Bryobacterales bacterium
AGTTTAGCTCCGAAGCCGCTCGCGTATTGCCGTCATGGCGCTTGCCCCATCGCGCGCCAAAACACCACCCCCGCCCCCGAATACGAGGCCATTGCCCCGCCATGGGAACCTTAATGCTCATGGTGGGTTTATTTCATAAGTAGCGCCCAGCANNGCGCAAAACTATAACTCGGGCCTACTACGACAGTCGTGGTCATCGTCCGACCATTGGCCGCTCAGGCGGGATTTGGAGGCGCGTTTCAGAATGAGCATGGGTCAGATTGCGGGCCATCGATTGGAACCATGGCGATTAACCGGCGTTATCTCCGCAGCCAATAGTTGCGGAGGAGGAAATCATGCCACGCGCTATTAGAACCCAAGAATCTATTCAAACAACTATCGTGATTGCCATCATGATTGTCATCACGGCGGCTATTTGTCTGATCCTAATATCTGCGGCTATGGAGGTGCCAATAAAACTCGTCCTCCCCTAGATACCGGGTACTTGCCCACGAATTAGGGGCGTGAACATTGATGTCCCAAAATGATGACGACGACCCTCCGCAGCCATGCCCGACTTGCGGAAAGCCGATGATACTCGCTCGCACTACGCCCAAGGTTGCGGCGTTCCCCGAATTGCATACCTTTCGATGTCTCTCCTGCGGCGACGTGCGGACAATCGAACAGGAATAGGCCATCAGTTGGCGGCCGCTTCTGTC
>PKZC01000133.1 GCA_003132905.1 Bryobacterales bacterium
GCCGTACGGCGGTTCTTGTGCATGGCAAACCGAGCCAAACACCTAGGCGACTTCAATGATTTGATGCTGGCCAGAACGCTCTCTGGCGTCGAGATGGGTCTCGCGCTGGCGGGCGTTCCCCATTCCCCGCGGAGGCGTTGCCGCAGCCCTCGAAATCTGACGCACGCTGCACAGGACGTCCGCGAGCAAGCCGTGCAGGCCGTGCTTGCAACCGCATCGCCGGTGAGCTAACACTCTGAGCCGCAGATGAACCTCGCATGGCCTTCGGCCGCCCTGGGGAATGAAAACGCCAGTGATGTATTTGAGAGAAAATAATGGAGCTGGAGCAGGTGAACCTTTCAGTGTAGTGGTGGTGCAAACCCCGAAGATGAACCTGGTTCGGCCGGCGTGGGGCGCACCCTGGAATGAGCTTCGGCTCGCAGAACAACTTGTAAACGGGTAGGCGCTGGCAGGCTTCAGCACGAGGAGGCCTATGATCCCAGCGGTAATCGAGCGATGCGCGGGCATCGATATCGGCAAGAAGTTTGTGGCGGTCTGTGTGATGACGGGACCGGCGAACCAGGAAGGGAAGGCGGAAGTACGCAAGTTCGGCACGGTTGGCCACGAACTGGAAGCTCTCCGCAAGTGGCTGCAGTCGGAAGGCTGTACACACGTGGTGATGGAAAGTACGGGTGTCTATTGAAGCCTATACTGAATATCCTGGAAGACGACCCGCAGTACACATTGAAAATCATTCTGGCGAATCCACAGCAGGTCAAGGCTGTCACGAGACATAAGACCGACCCGCATGATGCGCGTTGGCTGGCCCATCTATTGCGGCATGGAATGATCCGGCCGAGTTTCATCCCGCCACGTGCGATCCGGGAACTGCGGAACTTTACGCGGCGGCGCAAACAGATGATCGGCCTGGCAGCCGACGAGCGAAACCGGGTGCAGAAAATCCTCGAGGACGCCAATGTGAAGATTGGCGATGTGTTGAGCGATGTATTTGGTTATCCGGGCAGTTGATGCTGGAGGCGTTGGTGAATGGGTTGGGCGGCGATAGCCCACCGAGCGCGTTCGACATCGCGCAGTTGGCACGTGGCAATGCCAAGAAAAAGCTGAACGAGTTGACAGCGGCACTAGAAGGTCATCAGATGCGAGATTCTCATCGAACTTTGATCCGTCACGCGATGCGGCACATGGCATTTCTGGCTGAAGAGATCGAAGCTCTGGACCAGGACATTGCGGCTTTGATCCGGGAGGCTGACCTGACTCCAGCTTATGAGTTGCTCCAGAGCATTCCCGGCATCAAGTCCCAGGCGGCAGCGACCATTCTGGCCGAGAGCGGGCCGGATATGAAACAGTTTCCGAGGGCGGCGAACTTCAGTTCCTGGTCGGGGCTGGCGCCAGGCAATAATGAGAGTGCGGGAAAGAAGAAGCGGGCGCCAGCAATGAAGGGTAACCCGCATATCAAGACTGCCCTGGTGGAGGCGGCTTGGTCGGCGTCCCGCACCAAACTGTCGGAGTTTCAGGACCGCTATCAAAGACTCGTACCCAAAATCGGCCACAAGCGGGCTATCGTTGCTTCCGCCCATACTCTCGCTCTCAGGATTTACGGGGTGCTCCAAGCTGGGCTCCCCTATCAGCCGCACGGCGGCAAGCTAACTCCGCGTTCCGTCAACAGGCTTGTCCGCCACCATACTCGCAGACTTAAATGCCTGCATCGTTGGCTGAAGGAGGAGGGGGCTGCACATGAGTAGGTGTTTTCAGAACAACACGGATCACTCCATACTGCGTTCGTCTCAATCTGCGTGATTTGCTTTTATCTGCGGCCAACCACTCCTCTTCACTAATTCTTAATCCCTTTGTAAGGATTTCTTTAGCCTGCGGGTTCTAACTTCGTAAGGAAGGGCAGAATCCATGGCACTCGCATTGGAAAGAATGATCGCACCGGTCACTGGAGTCCCGGCGCATCCGTTGGCCGACGAATCCGACTCCAAACTCGACATTTTCGTCGTCTTCACATCGGTGGACGCCACGCTCACCGCGCTGAAGGAAGCCGCCAACCTGGCCACCAATCTGGGCGGACGGATCACGCTCATCGTGCCCCAGGTTGTTCCGTATCCCCTGCCGCTCGCCAGTCCGCCCGTTTTAGTCGACTTCAACGAACGGCGTCTGCGCGTGATCGCCAGCAATTGCCGCGTGGAAACCCGCGTGTGCATCTATTTGTGTCGTGAACCTTTAGAGGTCCTACAGTCGGTTCTGAAGCCGCATTCACTGGTGATCGTCGGAACGCACAAGAGGTGGTGGCCGACCGCGGAAAAGCGCCTGGCCGCGAAACTTCGTCGCTTTGGCCACCAGGTTGTCGTCACAGAAAGGGAGTAGCTCGTATGCTCGACCTGTTTTACGTTGCAATCACCTGTGTTTTCTTGTTTGTCTGCTGGGCCTTCACTAAGGCCTGCGACAAGCTCTAGGAGGAGCCCCATGGATTACATCATTGCCGGCATCACATCGCTCGGTCTCTTCGTTTACCTGCTTTACGCGCTGCTTCGTCCCGAGAAGTTCTGAGCGGCTGGGAGGGAAATCATGACTAGTACATCGTACAGATAG
>PKZC01000101.1 GCA_003132905.1 Bryobacterales bacterium
AAGCCGTCAATCGCACGCTTCGTCAACCTCGCAGTCGCCATTCTGTCTGCCTCTCTAGTTCGGGCAAAGGAAGCCAATAGGAAGCCACGTGAAGGAAGATCGAGGCAAATGCAGGAACGTATGAGTAAACGTAATCGGTTGTCTCTACAACAGATAGATATTCCGAGGAATGTACCGGAATACTAGGGAATCTGAATGGGGTTCAGGGGGTCGNNCGATTTCACGCAGCTAACCGTCAAATTGCCGTGTTTTGCCCCCCCTGAGTGCGAATGGGGTTCAGGGGGTCGCGGGTTCAAATCCCGCCGTCCCGATTGATTTATAACGACTTACGATTTCTTCTCGCAGACCATGGCCCGTTTCGTGGCCCGTTTCTCACGGCCTTGTCGCAAGAACTGCCACGTCGCGGACCTTTCGCTCCTCGCTCATGACGGCGAGGAGCGCGTCGTTTGTGGGCTGCTGATAGCATGTAAGTAGCGTCGCTGTGTCCTGCCACCCGCCCGCCGCCGCGACGTCGGTGATGGACAGGTGTTTTCGCTCAGTCGCCCATTTCCGTCGATACGGGTGCCAGAGGCCGCCGGCGAGCTTCGGTAGCTGTGCCTTCCCGCTCGGCATGTGTGAGCCACCGGTCGAACAGGTGGCGGTCCATCGGCGCTTCTGGATTGCGCTCTGCCGCGAAGACCCACCCGCCAACCGCACCGAGCTTGCGCCGAAACTGGCGAAGTTCACCGCACAGCGCGGCGGGCATGGGCACGACCCATTCACGTCGCTTTTTGTCTGCCTCAGCGCGCCACCGGATGACACCGGTGTCCCACAGTATATCGTCCCAGCGGGGTTGGCGAATCGCCCCGAGGCGCCGGCCAGTCGCCTCGCCAAGCACGAGCGCCAACTCCATCTTGACCCATCGAGTCCGCTCGCCCTCTGTTTCCGACTCGGCAGCCAACCGGCGCATCGCCATTTGAGGCCCGCATTTCGCCCGGCAACTTTCCACCCGATTTTACCCCTCCGCAATAGACGTGTCACCTTGGATGGCAAACTGGCGGTTTCCAAATTTGCCAGTTCCTAAGTATTAGATAGCTTCTGTCGCCCGCTACGATTGTCTTGTTCCACGCAACGTCAAACGTGACGCGCACGATTTGACTCAGGGGCTGGCGCGGTTGCGGGAGGTGCATGCGAGCAACCGATCGCAACTGAGGTTACGATCGTCAGGCCGATCGTACGAGTCGGGCGGCGCAAAGTCGTCTCGCCTATTCTGGGCCCCTAAGAACGCTCGGGACTAGCCGGCCCGCCGCTGTAGCCGAGCTTGCCACACGATATGCTCTTGGCGGCGTCTTAGCAATGCGCACCTGCGCGGGTTGTAACCCGAACACACGCCAGGTAACTCAGGCGGCGCGCATTTGCGTGCGATCTGTGGCAAATGACGAAAGTGTCACGCACGTGCCGCCAAGCCGCCCACATATTGCCGAAGCCAATAGTCGTTGCACGCCCGAGCTGCCTCGGATGGGGCGGTGGCAGATTCGCCGCTATGGCGACGCCCACTCAGGGCAACTCTTGCTCGGAAGGTATTGTGCGCAAAGTTGTGCTATTTGCCGGGGCGGTGATCGCCGTCGCCTGCAGCCAACCGACTGGAGCTCCGACCACCGGACCAGCGTCGCTCGTCATCGTGCGACCGAGCGCCGACACTGTCTCCCCGGGACAAACGATGCAGTTCGTTGATACGGTGGAAGACGCGAATGGGCGTGTGCTTAGCGGGCAGACCGTAGTCTGGGGCACCGGCAACTCAGCTGTGGCGAAAATCTCCGTCACTGGCTTGGCAACTGCTGTTGCTCCTGGCACCACCACCATTCAAGCGGCGAGCGGGGGAGTGTCGGGCAATGCGACTCTTGTCGTTGTCGCCAACAGTGCGCCAACTAGTGAGTCATTCGTCTTCGACAAGGACACACTCGTACCGTTCGGCGTGCCCTATGACATTTCTCAGCACGTCCATTGGGTGCTCAAGAACTCGGCGGGGGACTCAGTTGGCGCTTCGGCCTTGGCGAGTGTGTCGGCGGTGGCCTACTACCCGGTGCTTGGGAACGGTACGCTGGGGACCTGTGCGGTCTTGGCGGGGACGTTCATCGCATACTGCCCAGATGGAGGATGGCCCACCGTTGGAACATCTGCCTACCAGTACAACGGTTATTGGTCAGTCACGGTGCACGCTAAATCCGTTAGTGGAGTGCCTGATCAGCACAACACGATTTTTTGGTATGTGAACAGCAATTTGCCGGGCAGTCAGCCTCTTTACTTCTCGGGAAAGACTGCGGCGCCAATTACTGAACTGGCTGGTACCCCTGTGAATCTGGCGCCGTTGGACACGTTCCAGGTCCAAACCGCACAAGGGCAGACGGTTGCTACTGTTCCGGTCGCCAGCATTGTGTCGGATGTATTTGGCAATGATCCACCCGGACCAATAGCGCTGCCGGGCGATCCAGCCGGGTGTACGATCAACGGACTGACGATCACCTGTAGCGAAAGTGGGAATCAGTATCTTGAACTCGTTGACTACAATGTAGTGGTCACAACCAAGCCGAGCTCCTTCAACGGCATTGCAAACCCCGCGTATACCGACACAACGAACGAAATTGATGTCTCAGAGCCACCTCCCCCCACAGTCACGATCATTCCGGCGCTTGATACCCTGGAGGTGGGCGATTCCGTGCTGTTGGTTGTGGACACGCTGACTCCCAGTGGTAACGAGCTGCCGGTTGCATCTTCGACTGTGCAATGGATAAATGGCAGCCCTCAAGTAGACACCGTATCTCAGAGCGGGATGGTATACGCCCTGTCACCCGGCACGGCTCAGACTGAGGCAGGCGTGACGCCAGCGAGCGGCTCGGATAATCAAAACTTCGGTATCGCCACAATTGTCGTGATTCCCTCAATATCGGGCGCGCACGTACGGGCGCACGTCGTCAGCATCCAGCGCTCGGTTCCAATAACGCCCGTTCAGCGTCGCCAACTTCTATCTGACGCAGCTCGTCTTCTGGGTCAACGATATCCGCTCGAGTTGGANNTGCGGGCAGTTCGTCCGCGCTCAGAGTCGAGGGGACGGGCCAGTAACGAGAGTCATTAGTAACGATACGAACGAAATCGGTCACAGACGGCCAGGAAATGCCGTTGGTCGTAGTAGTTGCAAGGGCAGCCTGCACCTTGAACTCCCGACTGTACCGCCGTCGCGTCCCCATACCGCACCCCCGAATCCGTAAGAACTNNGGCGCAGCCCAATGCAGCATAAGAACGCTTATCACTCGTTCCTTAGAGGCAGTCAGCTATTCAATGAGGTGCCGAGCTCTTGCCGAGAAGCCGGTTTAAGGTTGATGTGTCGAAGGTGATCTGGTCTTTTATGATGTTACGTCTATGTAGCTGTGTCCTCTTGTTGTTCCTGCTTTCAAACAACAGTGCGAGACGGTGAAAAGGTCTCGGCATCTCTACCGTCACGCAGTGAGAAAGGACCTAACGCGACAGATGGTCCACTTCCCTCATCATGTCCTGCCTTCGTCATGGCCAGCGCGCGACACTCAATTTCCGAGTGAAGCCGGGGAAGGTGCAGTGATGCCGAAAATCAAAAATCCTGTGCGTGAGGGGTGCAGTGATCTTGCCAGCTACCCGACCGTGAACCCCGCAACGGCTGCTCGGATGGTCGTTTCATCAACCCGTGCCTCGGTCGTCAGGCTCGTGTCGTCGGTCCAGCCACGGCCCAGAATGATCGAGGGCATCGCTGGAAGCAACGGGACATCGGTGATACGGCCGCCTGATTCGATGCGGAGAAAGCAGCGATCCATATGCTCTGCGTCCTGGACGACATAGTCCCACCGCTCCGGTCCGGACTGCTGCCGCGTGTCGAGGAACTCTTCGTGCTCCGCGTCGATGGAAAGCGCAATCAGCGGGTCCGGGTCCGTAGTGTCGAGGGCAACGCGGATCGGGCGCTTCCGCTCTACAAGTCCCACCATCATCCGACAGGTCAGCCCGGAGTCTGCTACCAGTTGGATTGCTTCGGTGAGCAGCATTGTACCCATGGGGGCCTCAGCAGTGTTCCGGAGCCCAAGAGTGAGCCGGGTGAGATCCTACCCCGAAGATGTCCCCACCGCGAGGACATGGCGGCCCTTATCTTCGATGGATGGATAAGCCCCAACCAGCACCTCAAGAGAAGCTAATTACGGACGAGGGCAACAAGGAGTTTGGGTTCGAGCTTGCGATGCGATTGAAAGAGGCTACGATACTGTAGAACCCGCCCCACGCCCTTCGCCCCTCTCCGAGTTGATACAGCCAATGACGACTCGAAGGATATTCGCCGACTTCCGTTTCGATGGCAAAGCCGCATTGGAAGCTCTGGCGGCCACGTCCGAATACGGAACGTTACTCCAAGCCGCAGCGTCACTCACGCTCTTTTCTGATCCGGAGGCAGTAAGAGAGACGGCCGGGATGAACCTATTCCCCGTAATCCGAGGGTCGCAGAAAGGTGAACACCGGATTGCCTCGAATGGGCAGCCCGTGATGCTGGACGACAATCAAACGCCCGCTGCAGTCTTCATTTGGGCGAACCGCCTCTGGGATCCAATAGCTTGCGACGCTCAATTCAATCACCTAATCCAGAGTGCAAAGGATGTACGGCTGTACACGTCACTCGCCAATATCTGTGTCACACCAGCATTCCTATCGCGGGCTACGGACAGCAAGACGTGCCGTGAAATTCAACAAGTCCTGCGGTATCGCGCACGTATGCTGTACGGGGAATGCTGCGTATGCGCTTNNGCCCGCGCGAAACTACGAGCCTGGCACCATTGAGAAGCAGTTCCGAGATGCGATGAAGACGAGGCCAAGACTTCGAGCCACACGAGCGGCGAGAGAGATTGGTTGGTATTTCAGCGGTTTCCAACCAGATCCAACTGTGTGAACTCGGCGAACGACCCTTTCTATCCGGTTCTTAGAACAGCTTCGCCCCGACTAACAGCGCCTTCAGAGCATCAACCTCGCGTACCGGGGTTTGACATGCAGAAACTCAGGGTTCCTCGCGGCCCGGGGAGGCTCAACATGGGCAGCGCGACGACGCGGTACATCAGCATGGCTCGTCACCTGGGAATGGAACTTCCGACTTCCNNAGAAAGTCGTCGGATACGGTGGCCGCGTTCGTCGAATGGTACTACGCTCTTACGTCATCGACCCTCGCGGAACTTGTTTCCTATGCCCGCAATCGAGAGCATAATCCCTATCCAGCTTCAACAAGGAGATCATCAACAAACGTGCCGCACGGAGACCGTATCACTTGTGGCCATCATCCCTGGCTGTATGCTCGCAAGGTCAAGAACCTAGTCGTTGAAGCACATTCTGATTCCGGCCTCGAAATCNNTCCGATCTTCCGCTGGCGCCCCGATGGGTCTTTCATTGAGGAAGCTATCCGCCCGCGAGCCGATTCCATAAGCCGTGTGGTGCGAGGACAGCTAGCTACTCAAGCGGTAGAAGCGGTCAAACTGACCTAGATGTTATCCCGCCCTTTGGCGATTGAAAAACCTTCAGCGCCGGGGTGACGACGTTTCTCGAGGTAACGCAGCTAATCAACCCTCGATGGGCAAAATGACTATCGTCCGGGACTCGCCGGGAACCCAGGGGCCATTGGCCGTTGAAGCTGACCGTGACGGCACGATGCCGAGAGGGCAGGGAAGATGCGCCACGTCTTGGCGATTGGCGCAGTGCAGGTTAGACGTTCGGTGCACGCAAGCGNNCGATTCTTACCTGACCAGAGATTACATGTTGTCCGGATTGCCACCATCAGCAATGTCACTTGCTAGCGTGGCCGACCTGCAGCCCGTTCGGATTCTTCGGGAAATAATCCGAACGCGGAAGCAACCACATCGTGATGCCGTCGCCGCGCTGCCCAACGCTGCGAGACTCCCCATATGGAGTATGTCGGAAACCCCAGAATTGGGGCTTCTTCAGCTTCCGCACGCGATTGCCGGAGCCTTCGACGCTATCGCCCGGGTTGAGACTGCTCAAATCGGACTGGTCGGACGCTTGACGGGCAGTCCAGGTGTAGGACAGACCGCGATACAGCTGATCGAGCGCGATAAAGCTTTCCCGCTCGTGTTCGCAATCGACAGTTATCTGGAATCTGCTGTGCGTATGCAGGACGGAATCTGGCACTATGTCAAGAGTGCCCTTGGCGTGGGAACCATTGGTGGCCGCCTGAATGCCGCGGCGACAATGCTCGCCAAGAGAACCGTCCGCGGCGTCTCTGATGATCTTCGTGAATGCACGCTGGCGTATTGGCGCGACGGAGGCGAGCGGCTGAGAAGCTATCGAGATCTGTCACAGCATTACGGAGTGATTGCGTCTGATGTGCGCGTCGCGCTGACCTCAGATGCAGACCCACTGATCTACCTTGCCCTTCCAAGCGACCCCACCCAACGAAAGCCGAGCCATTTTCACTACGACGATCCAATCGTTTGGGCATACCCATATTGCCGCGACACCTTTCTACAGTTGGTGCGCTGGATCTATCGGCCTGCGGACATCATCGCGCCGGGTGCCGCACCACCTCCCATTCGCTCCATAGTATTTCTCAGTGGGCCGCCCTATCACCGGGGGCAATTCAATGGCTACCCGGTCGG
>PKZC01000189.1 GCA_003132905.1 Bryobacterales bacterium
GATTGGGCTCCGGGCGCGTACGATCCGCGGTCGGGACTGCTGTACTTCACGACTGGCGTATCCACGCGAAAGTTCAGCATCACAGGACGCGTTTCCGTGCCGGGGACACGCGAGTATGGGCTGATCACAGCACTCGATTCGCGAACCAACAAGCAGGTTTGGCAGAAAGAAGTGCCGTATCTCGCGGGGTTCGGCAGCGGTGTGCTGGCTACGGCAGGCGGGCTTTTGTTCCACGGAGGCTCGGACGGATTCTTCCGCGCGTTCGATTCCAAGACCGGCCAGGAGTTGTGGACCGGGATGCTGTCGAAGACGGCGAATGCGAATCCGATGACGTATGAGGGCAAGAACGGCAAGCAATACGTGGCCATTATGGCGACGGATGCACTGGTCGTATTTGCGTTGCCGTAAGAGCCCTCAGGTGGCGGACGGGCGTTAGTGCCAAGCCTGCAGGCGCGCTGCGATATCGGCTTTCCATTGCTCGTGGTCGTCGCCCAGGCGGGCACGCGCGGCTTCCGGCAGATGTTCGAGCGCCTCTTCGACGGAGGGAGCTTGCGCGTCGGCCAAGACACCGAATCCCAGTGCGTCGCCCAGACGGTCCGCGCATTGCACCAGGTGCACCATGCGGAACGAATCGTGATCCAACTGCCGGTGATGGCCGGCGATAATTTCTTCCAGTTCCGGCGGAAACGGCAGATGCTGCATCAGCCATGTACCGGCCTCGCAATGGTCGATGTCGAACAGCTCGCGCTCCATCATCAGCAGATCGAATTTCTGCTCGCCCGAAACAGCCAGCAAATTGGAATAGGGCTCGGGATATTTGACCAGCAGCGCCAGGCGTCCGATATCGCGCAGCAGGCCGGCCACGTATGCGAAATCGGCGTCCATTCTGGCGGCGCGCGCCAGCTTTTCAGACAACAGCGCCACTGCAAGACAGTTCTGCCAGCACATCCGCAGAGCCTTGATGCTCAGCGCCGGTGTAACGAAATCTTCCAAGGCGCGCGTGAAAGTGATGGCCTTCACGCGATCCAATCCAAGCAGAATGATGGCGTGCGAAATGGTCCTTACCTGCCGCTGCAACGCAAACAACGGTGAATTGGCGAGTTGCAACACGCGAGTTGCAAACACCGGCTCGGCGGCAATCAGTTTGCCGACTTCATGAATGTCGACGTCTTCTTTCGATACCGTCGCCATCAGTCGTTTGGCCACCCAAGGGAACGGCGGCAGCTCATCCAAGGCCCAGGGTGTCGGTTTTACCGGAGTTTCCTGGGCGGGCTCAGTTTGAAGTTCGGTCATACTTCTCCTTGCTTGGCGGGAGGCCAGTGCTTTGTCAGCGCCGGTGTGTCCCTCCAGATTTGCTTATCGACACGAGCGCGTGGAGCTTGAGGACTTGAGTTAGAGCTTCTCCGTTCGTGGCCGATGAGTCCATTGACATGCAAAATGTCGTTGATTCGCCCGCCAAGCGGGATGTGCGCTTTCTGGGCTATCGATTAGAGGTGATTCGGCGCTGGCCTCCCTCCGCCCGCAAAGTGGCAACCTCGGAAGCCATCTCGCAACGCCTTACCACTACCGCCCGCTGCGCGATGGTGCGGCCCGATATCGCCGACCTCCTTAGTCTCAGTTGCCGGTTGTTGGACGATTCCTTCGCGGCCGACCGCGAAGCCGCCTTCGCAGCACTTGACCCCGCTGTCGCACGGTAGACTTCAAACAGGCATATAATCAGACGCGAATCGAAAGGCGTCCATGCATTCAAGGCTTCGTTCCCGTCTTGCCGCGGCACTGCTGCTTTCCTGTCCACTCGCCGCGCAATGGAAGAATCTCCCGTCGAAGGGCATTCCCAAAACCGTCGACGGCAAAATCAATCTTGCAGCGCCCGCGCCCCGAGGTCCCGACGGCCATCCCGATCTTTCGGGGATCTGGGAGCCGAGCGCCAACAAGTATCTCCGCGATATCGCAGCCGACCAAAAACCGGGCGACGTGCCTTTTCAGCCCTGGGCCAAGGCGCTCTATGACCAGCGAACCGATGGCTCGCATTCCCGCGAAGATCCCGACGCGAACTGTCTGCCGCAAGGCGTGCCCAAAATCGATGCCGCGCCCGCACCCTGGAAAATAGTCCAGACGCCCGGGACTATCGTGATTGTTTACGAAGCGTTCAATCTTTGGCGGCAGGTCTTTTTGGATGGCCGCGAACTCGACCGCGATGCCAATCCCACCTGGATGGGTTATTCCACCGGCAAATGGGACGGCGATACGCTGGTGGTGGATTCGCGCGGATTCAACGGCAAAGCGTGGCTGGATCAGTTAGGCAAGCCGTCCACCGAAGCCTTGCATGTCACCGAGCGTTTCCGTCGCAAGGATTTCGGCCACATGGATCTCGAGATCACCATCGACGATCCAAAGGCGTACACCAAGCCGTGGACCATTCACGAAGAAGTGCATCTGCTGACCGATACCGAGCTGCTCGAATTCATTTGCAACGAAAACAATCGCGATGTGGCTCACCTGCCCGGTCAATGAGCTTACCCGGTCCCCGGTCAGTGAGCTTGTCCGGTCAATGACGGGTGCGATTACAGCTCGCCGCGTTTGGCCGCTTCCACCGCGTACTCGGCCGCGCGATAGGCCAGTGCCTGGATGGTGGCCGTCGGCTGCTGTCGTGCCGCGGTGACAAAGCTGCTTCCGTCGACAATCAGCAAATTCGGAATGTCGTGCGCGCGATTGTTGCGGTCTACAACCGACTGCTGCGGATCGTTGCCCATCCTGCAGGTGCCCATCAAATGATTGGACGGCATATTATCGGTTAGCGCGATTCCGCTGGTCCAGGTCTTCTTCGCGCCCGCAGCCTCCAAAATCTCGACCTGCTTCGTTAGGGACCACTGCATGGTGGCGACGTCATCGGGATGGTAATCGAAGGTGACCCGCAGGGCGGGCAAGCCCCAGGCATCCTTCAAATCCGGATCGAGCGAGATGCTGTTTCCGGGTTGGGGCAGGGAACTGGTGTGCGCCAGCAGCGTCATGGTGTGGGTGAAGTAGGTGGCGAGCATCTTCTTGTATTCAGCACCCCATTTCGGCGCATCCGGCGGCATCCCTTGCAACGCGAAACTGGCCGGGTAATAATCGAAGCGCGCATCGATGCCCGCGCCGCCGTAGAATCCGCGCTTGGGGTCCGCTCGATAGTAATCGTGGATTACCCGCGTCACTTGAATCCCTTTGTATTCATTCAAGGGATATTCGAACAATCCCATGGCGGAGCCGCCGTTATCCCACATCAGATACTTGCCCACGAATCCGCTTGAGTTGGCTAGGCCATGCGGAAAGCGTTTCGATTTCGAGAGCAAGAGCAATCGCGCTGTTTCCGCGCCATTAGCGCACAGGACTACGGCCTTCGCCCGCTGAAAAACCTCCCGGCGATTCGCGTCGAAGTATACCGCGCCTGTAACTCGACCATGCGCGTCGGTCTTGATGGTGTGTACGTAAGAATTCGGCCGGATTTCGCAGCGGCCGGTTTTTTCGGCTAACGGAATCACGGAAACCAAGGTGCTCGACTTGGCGCGCATCTCGCAGCCAAAATATTCACAGAAGCCGCAGTTTACGCAGGCCGCGCGGCCTTGATAGGGTTGCGAAAGGATCGCCACCGGCGCCGGATAGGGATGCAGCCCGAGCTTCTTGGCGCCGCGGTCGAACAAAACACCGGAAGATTTCACCGGCATGGGCGGCAGCGGGTACGGCTTCGAGCGCGGCGCCTCAAACGGATTCGCGCCGCCGAGTCCCGAGATGCCTAAATCGTATTCGGCTTTGGTGTAGTACGGCTCCAGGTCGGCGTACTTGATCGGCCAATCCGCCAGCCCAGTACCCGGCACTTCGCCGAACAGGCTGCGCTCCTCGAAATCGCTTTCGTGAAATCGCCAATAATTCGCTGTGAAGTGGACGCTGCCGCCGCCAACCTGCCGCCCATACTGGATCGCCTTGATCGGCCGCGCTTTTTCGGATTCGTTTTTGCGATACGTGATCGGCTGGATCTTGGGATCGTTGGTCAGCCCCGGCTGGTAGATGTAGCCGATCTCATCGTGCTTGTAATCCCGCTCGTTCAGGTAAGGCCCCTGCTCCAGCACCACCACGCGAAACCCGGCGGTAGATAGCTCTTTCGCCATCACGCCGCCAGCCGCGCCAGCACCGATCACTAGAAAATCCACGGCGTCCGAAGGGCGAAACGTGACGCTCACTTCTGCTCCTGCGCGTCGTAATATCCAAACGGCGGCTGGTACGCCATCCGATCGTCAAAGCCGATCAGCTTCCAGCCGATGTGATCGCGATTGCCGCCGTAACTGGGATTGCCGAGAAAGCCGTACATGGTGTGCATGCGGAGAAGTTCGAAGAAATCGGTCGCTTCGATCGCGTGGATCAATTGGATCTGCTGATCGCCAGGGAGCGCGCTTACGCTTGCCGACGCCGGAAACATTTCCTGGCGTTTGCGTTGTATGCCCGCCATTCCCAAGCGATATGGTTCGCGAAGATGCGCATCGAAAGTAGACAGCGCGCGATCAATGAAGTAAATGACGCCGGCCTCATGCGCCCCAGGCCCATCCATCGACGGAATAATCTGCGACGTAATCGCGTCAATCTCGGCCGCGTCTGCCGGGTCTAGCGCTTGAAAGGCAGGCGGAGTGGACGATTGCACGGCTTCGTGGGCGTGCTGTTGCGCCGCGGCGATATCGGCCAAAGCCGCGATTCCAGCGCATTGCGACAACCAAAGCCGCCGGGTGGATAGCATAATCCATCTTGCGCGATCGGGTGAGCGCGATGCAAATCCGACTTCTTGACTTCTGAATTCTGTCTGCTGAATTCTGACTTCTGAATTCTGACTTCTTTTCTGCGCTTCCTCTTTTTACTGTGCTTCCTCAATCACTCCGTTGAGGCCGCGAGCCAGATGCAGATCCGCCCAGTGGAACTCCGTCCTCAGCATCTGCGCGATATCGTCCTTCGATTTCTTGGCGCGATTCATTTCGCGAACGCGAGCCACCAGCCTGATGGTGCTCTGCCGGTAATCAGCCATCTCTTGCTTGGTGGCAATAGGTCCGTGGCCAGGAACCACGGTATCGAAGTCCAGTTGCAGGGCAGAACGCAGGGTGCCGGGCCATTCCACGGCGCTGCCGCCGCCTGAATAATCGATCAACTCGGGTACATCATCACCCTTGGTGTACATGTCGCCGGCCGCCAACACCCGGTCTGCTGGAAACAAAACCACCAGGTCGCCATTGGTGTGCGATCGGCCGAAATGATACAGCGCCACATTCTTCCCGCCGAGAAAAATGTGGGCGTGATGCTCGATCACGATGTCGGGCAGGCCGGGCTGATTGGCAACCACCATTTGTTCGCGAGCTTCCTGAGAAGCGACAACTTTCGCGTCCATGGCCTGCAGCTTGGCATTGCCGCCGCTGTGATCGCCGTGATGATGCGTGTTAATGACGTACTTCACCGGCTTATTGGTGATCTTCTTCAACTCGGCCATGATGCCGTCATGATCGATTTCGAATTTATCGTCCACCAGCAGCACCCCGTCATTTGTGATTAAGACGGTGGTGTTGCCAGGCACAAAGTCGTTGTGTATCACGTACAGATCGTCTTTGAGCTTGATGGTGTTCAGCTTCGACGGCTGGTTGCCAAACTGCGTGTAGGCGGTGAACAAGGCGCCGCATGCAAACACGGCCGCAGACAATCGGACAACGGAGCTCTTGCGCATGCGCCGAAGTATATCAGATGGCCGCGCGGCACTTCAATTTTTCACTCCACACCCCCTGGACACCCGCCAATCGCGATGATATAGTTCCCCCCAAAAGAATTTGGTTTCTGGCGAGTGGGTGCTCGTCCAGGAAGGCGGGGAATATGAAATTCACGCAATTGCGAGCTTTGTTGCTCGCTGCTGCCGCGACATTTACCACGTGCGTACCGTCGCTGCTTGGCCAATCGGCCGGCACCGGAGCACTCACAGGAACCGTGACGGATGCTTCGGGTGCGGTAGTTCCCGCGGTAACCGTCACCTTGAGGAACGCCGAGACCAACCAAGCTCGCAGTGTCACTACCGGCTCGGACGGCACATATAAATTCACGCTGCTGCCGCCGGGCAGTTACGATGTGCGCTTCTCGGCGGCGGGTTTCAAGACTTCCGAAGTAGCCGGCGTCAATGTTAACGTCACGGAAACGCCTGAAGTCAACCGGTCTCTGGAAGTTGGCGCTCAAACCGACCAGGTTACCGTGGAAGCTTCTGCCGAAACCTTGCAAACCACGAGTTCGGCTTTAGGCACCATTGTGGGATCGCGCAGCGTGACAAACCTTCCCCTTACCACTCGTAATTACACGCAGATCCTAGGCATGTCGGCGGGAGCCAACGTCAGCGTGAATAACGCATCGCTGCTGGGCAAGGGATCGCAAGACGTCAGCGTCAATGGCGCCAACATCAACCAGAACAACTATCAGATGGACGGTGTGAACATCGATAATTTCGCCGGTGCGGGCCTGGGGGCAGACAGCGGAATCTATGTCGGTATCGGAATTCCCAATCCCGACGCATTGCAAGAGTTCAAAATCCAAACCTCGACCTACGATGCAAGCTATGGACGCAACCCAGGCGCCAACGTTAATGTGGTTACGAAATCGGGCACTAACGCCGTGCATGGATCGTTGTTTGAATTCTTCCGCAACACCGATTTGAACTCCGTGGACTTCTTCCGTAACCGCGGCTGCGGGCTCAATCGCATTCTGTGCGCGGATTCAGGCGGCGTGCGCCAGGTGCTGAACCAGAACCAGTTCGGGGGCACGTTGGGCATGCCTCTCAAGAGAGACAAGCTCTTCTTCTTTTTCAGCTATCAGGAGAGCCGGCAGATTAACGGCGTGGGCTATCAGGGTTACTCTACTCCGACGCTGCCTCCCATTCCGTCCGGCGATCGCAGCAATACGGCTGCGTTTCAGCAAGCCCTGGGTGGGGCGTTCTGCCCGCAAAACCATCCTGGCAGCGCAGCGTTTCAAACAGTTGCGGGAGGAATGCAAGTGGCTTGCGACGGTTCAAACATCAGTCCGGCGGCGATTTCTTATCTGCAGGCCAAACTTTCGAATGGCAATNNGTTCCGGTACAGCTGGATTCCAGACCATCCCGTTCTCCCAGCCCGCCCGGTTCACCGAACACCAGGCGCTGGCGAACGTCGATTATCTGATTACATCCAAAGAGACACTGTCCGCGCGTTTCTTCACCACTCAAGACCCGGAGTTGTTGAGCTTCAGCAACACCGGTCTGGTGGAAGTGCCAGGCACGCCCGTGAATTATCTTTATGCCAATACCAACGCTGTATTGAAGCTGACTTCCATTCTCACTAACGCTCTCGTGAATGAAGCCCGCGCTTCGCTGCAACGGAACCTGGCGGCCAGCAATAACAACGATCCCTTCACCAATACGCAGTTCGGAATCACGCCAATAAATCCGGCTATTCCGGTGGTGACTCCCATCACGATCGCAGGACAGATGAACCTGGGAGGCGGCATCGGCGACGACGTTTTCGATCCCACCAACCAGTTGCAGCTTTCCGATACGATTTCGTGGTCCCACGGTAAACAGACCATCCGTGCCGGCTTCGAATTTGAGAACGTGCAATGGGACATCACTTATAAGGGCATCGAGCGCGGCCAATTGACTTTCCAGACCTTCGAGGATTTTCTGATTGGCCGTTCCGGCTGCGCTCCCGGCAACACAGGTTGCAACGTCGCGAATCCAGGCGCAACGAACGGCGGACCGAACAGCAACATTTCTCAGTGCCTGTTCTGCGTGCTCAGTGGACCCACGGGCATTGTGCACGGATACCGCTCGAATAACATCAACTGGTTCGTTCAGGACGATGTCAAGCTCACTTCGAAGCTGACGTTGAATCTGGGTGTGCGCTGGGAATACGACGGCACGCTCAGCGACGTGTACGGCAATCTGACCAACGTTTGGGCCAGTTTGCTGCAAAAGGTTCCGGTTCCTCCCAGTACGCCGGGTCAAACCGCCGCCAACTTGACGGGCTATGTGGTCCCCAGCAACTATACGCAATTCCACGGAGCCGTTCCGGCCGGCGTTTACCAAAGCAGCCGGACTTTGCCGGTGAACAACGGGCCGCCGCTCAACAACTTTGGTCCACGCCTGGGCTTCGCATGGCAAGCATCCTCGAAATTAGTGGTGCGGGGAGGCGCGGGGCTTTTCTACGATCGCGTGGGCGGCAATCAGTTTGTCCATTCGGTGGAACAAGGCAACCCATATGCCGTGACGCTGGACTACGGCGGCAGCGGGGCCAATCCATTTAGTCTGGCTACACCCTTCCCGGCTGCGACGCTTGGATTTGCTTCCCGTTGGGCGAATTTTTCGACGCTGCAAACCTCCAACCTGAATCTGCCTTTCCTCGATGAAACTCTGCACACACCGCTGACGCGCCAGTACAATCTCACGGTTCAATATGAATTTGTGCCGCGCTGGGTTTTAGAATTAGGCTTCGTCGGATCGAGCGGGATCAACCAAACCGACTACAACCACAACGTGAACTCGGCGTACATTGCTAGCGCGGCCAATCCGATTTGGGGGATCACCACCACCACAACGCAAAACGTAGCGCTGCGCACTCCGTACCTCGGCTATCAACCGGCGGGCCTTCAAGAAACGGGCTTCGACGGAATCTACAACTACAACAGCCTGCAAGCCACCGTGCGGAAGCAATTCTCGCATGGCTTCTCACTGCAGGGTTCCTACACTTGGAGTAAGAACCTGACCAACCTGGAAGGTTACGGCGCAAACTGGAACAACCCCACCAACCTTTCACAACAATACGGGCCGGCGTACTTTAATCGGCCGCAGCGATTCGTCTTGAATTATTCCTGGGATCTGCCCTTCGGCCATCCGCAAGGCTTGTTGAGCAAGGTTGCCGAAGGCTGGACCGTTTCCGGAGTTACCGCGATTCAGGATGGAACTCCGTTGACGTTCACCGATGCCAAGGCGGGTACCGCCTACGGAGTCTTCGGCACCGATTCGAATGTTCCGGGTCTCACCAGTGTCACGTTCGGCTCGGTCAACTACGGCCGGTCGCAACTTTGCGCCCGCACAACGGACGGCAGCATTACGACGTCCGGCGGAATCGAGAATCGCTTGGGCGGTCCGAGCGGCGGAGGCTATTTCAATGCCAGCGCGTTTTGCTTCACGCCGGCCATTATGCCGGATGGACTGACGCTCACCAATCTGGCTCAATGCCCCACGTGCGCGACGTTGTTCGGAAATTCAGGCGTTGGCATCGTGCTGGGACCGGGCCAGTTTAATTCCGACATTTCCGTGGCGAAGACCACTCGCGTGGGCGGGATTCGCGAAGATGCCACGCTCATCTTCCGCGCTGATTTCTTCAACGCGTTTAATCACCCGCAGTTCAACAATCCGGGGACGGCGACATCCACTCCCGCGACGTTCGGCATCATCACCAGCGAAAGCGTGGGACCGCGGCTAATCCAGTTTGCGCTGAAGTACGTCTTTTAGGCGCGCTGCAGCAGGGCGCGGAAATCGCGTACGGACTGAAGCTTTTCCAGGCTCATCGTAGTCTGGATCAGTTTGTCGCAGCGCTCCACGCCCAGAACCGGGGACATCAGGTCGCGGCATTTGTCGACCACTTCTTCACGCGACATCGGATTTTCAGCGGTGCCTCGTACTGCTTTCACCGTCTCGGTGAGGCTGGTTCCGTCGGTGAACTTTACTTCGACGATGGCCACGCGCGCGGGCAATTGATGCTCGAGTTCGGCGTCTGGAACGAGCTGCACTTTGGCGCGCTGCTTGAGAACCGCGGCATCTTGCATACGCGGCTTGTCGTGCGCGGCTTTGAACGACGCGGTTTTGTCCAGCAGCATCACCGCGATCATGTGCTGCAGGCAAATGTCCGGCATTTCGCGATTGGTCACCAAAGACGCTTCGCTGGTAGCGACGCGCACCGTAACGGTTTGCACCTGATCGGCCTCGAAGGGATGGCGCTTGCGAATATTTTCGAGCGCATCGAGCGGAGCCTGAATAGGCGAGCCAACAGTCCACTTCTTAATATTGGTGCGCATCACTTCGTAGCGCTCGCCCAGCTTATCGATCAGCTTCGAGGGATCGGCCTGCGGCGCGTAATCGGCCAGGAAGTTGTCCTGCCCCGAGAGAACATCGTCGACGCCGGTAGCGCCAGCTTGCACTAAAAGGGCCGCCGTGATGCCATTGCGCGCGGGCATTCCAGCGAACAAAAACGCCTTTTCGATGTGATCCGTATCGCGCTGCCAGGTCTTGATTCCCGAAGCTTGCTGCGATGCATAGTCGATTACCCAACGCATCTGGCGTTCGTTCAAACCGGCGGCGGACCCGGCAGCCGCTGCCGATCCGAAGGTGCCCGATAGCGCGTGAGTGCTGATGTGAGTGGCGGTTTGAAAACCGCCGATGCCTACGGTCATGGTCACACGCGTTCCGACGTCATAACCCAGCGCGACAGCACGCAGGAAGCGTGAGCCGTTGATGTTGAACTGTTCGCCCGCCGCCAGGGCCGAGGGCACCACCGAAGCGCCGGGGTGCGATTCCGATGGCGCGTGCGAATCGTCCGTTTCATCGGAGTGCGCCAGCATCGCATTGGAGAATGCAGCTTCGATTGCGCCGCACACCACATCGGACGCCGCGACAGTCGCAACCTTTTCAGCGGAATGCTCGCGCGCGAAGTGGATCGCGAAACGGCCGGGCGCAAGATCGGAGCCTGAAACCATAGCCGCAAAAGTATCCAGAATGTGCCGCTTGGTATGTTCGAGCGCCTCTTCCGGTAGCGCGCGCTCACCCGCCTCGCTCATATACGAGCTAAGCTTCGTCATGGTTGGACTCAGCGACGCACTCGCGGCGCGCAGCGGAATAGCGACGGCAGCAGCAACAGCGCCCGCCGCGAACGATCGCCGGGTCATATCATTTGATTTCATTGCGAAATACCACTCCGCCTTTCATAACGAATTTCATGCGCTGCATTTCCGTGATGTCAGCCAGCGGATCGCCTGCCACAGCCACCACGTCGGCGTACTTGCCGGGCTCCACGCTTCCCACCTGTTTGCCCAATCCAAAGTTGAGGCTTTCCGCCGCCGAACTGGTCGCCATTTGCAAAGCCTGTACAGGCGTCATGCCCCACTTCACGTAGTATGCGAATTGAAACGCTTGGACGCCATGGCCGTTGGTGTAAGCGCCGCTTCCAAACACCTCTTTTACGCCCGCCGCCACCAGACGCTTGAAACTTATTTCGGTTAGGCGAAAGCGCGTGGTGTGGCCGCCGCTGGCTTTGAGGTCGCGGCCTTCCATGTCGCCGATCAAATCCCAAAGAGTCTGCATCACCGGACGCTGTGTGCCGTCCCACAACGGCTTCTTGAACAAGCGGATGGTTTCGTCGTCCAGGCCTTCGGCATTCGTCACGCCGACGATGACGTGCATCGGCATATCGACGCCCGCTTCCAGGCAATTACGCAGGCCCTTGCCGCCATACGCGTGGCAGGCGACACGCAATCCGCGGCGATGGGCTTCATCCACGATGGCCTGGTTCTCTTCCAGTGTGAGCGATGGAACGTTGATCATTTTTCCGTCGGGAGTGAACGCGCCGCTTCCAGCGGGATCGGGATAACCGCCGCCTTCGTAATCTTCGGTCTCATACACCTTGATCCAATCCACACCGTAATGCGAATGCTCGCGGACAGCCGCGCGTGCCAGCCACGGTGAGTTGACGTCGCCCGAAAGCTGAAACGCATTCGGACCGCCAGTCTGGCCGAACGGAGTTACTACAGATGGCGCCGGATAATAGCCAGCCGCCCGTGGATTCAACTGCGGCCCCGACACTTGCAGGCGCGGTCCAGGAACTTGTCCTTTATTGATGGCGTCGCGCAATTCAACAGTTGCGTAGCTATAAGGCGAGCCCATGTCCTGCAAGGTTGTAAAGCCCGCGTTCAGATCCTTCAGCGCGTAGTTCAATCCGGAAAACGCCGCGCGCGCATCGTTCGGCTGCTGGTCCTGCATCAAATGCACATGACGATCGATCAAGCCGGGCAGTACCGTAGCACGGCTAAGGTCGATCACCATAGCGCCTGGTGGAATGGAAACGCGATCGGCCGGGCCGACGGCTGTAATTCGATCGCCCTTAATAAGGATGACCTGGTCCTTGAGCATCGCGCCCGATTTTGAATCGAACAGCCGGCCGGCGCGGATGGCGACCCCTTGCGCGGGCGGAGCCTGCATATCCATGTGCGACGCATCGAACGGCCCAGCCTCCGGACGAGTGCCTTGCGCGTGAATGTTCGCGAGGCTGACAGAGAGAATAAGCAGCAGTTGGCAGAGGCGGATTCTCATGAGCGATCTCGGGTGCTGCCAGTATACCTGCTGCCGCTTGCCCTAGGGACTGGTGTTTACATACAGCGGAGTTGTGGCCGACTCTGCGCCGCCCACCTGCACCGCGACACTGGCGCCCCAAGCAGTATCTAAAATCGCAGGTAATTTCACGGCCACTCGCAGCATATCGATCACACCGTACCCGGAACACCGCCCGCGTAATCCGGCGTTACCGTTTCCTCGCCAAGAATGGGCACGAGTGTGGAGGGCAAGGTATACGAGATATCAACCAGCACCGGCAGCGCGGGAATCGGCGCGGGTGAACCTGCAATGGTCCCATCCGGCAAAGATACATTTAGCGCGCCCGCACCGCTGACGAAGATCGTGATCACCGATTCAGGCGCCGCTGCTTGGGAAGCGGAGTTGACGCTGCCATCTGCATTCAACACCACGAACATCCCGGGCTGTGCCGGAACCACCTGCAGAGGTCCGGTCTGAGCCGATCCCGCATCCGTCGTGATCTGGATGTTCACCTGCTTGCCCGCCTGTATTTCATAAGGCACCAGCACATTGATCTGATTGGCGGAAGCATAAAGCATCGGCGCGAGAATGCCGTCGATGGAAACTTGCGTGCCTCCTCCGGCGGCGGGCCCTAGGCCAGCCCCATAAATGCTCAAAAATTCGCCTGGAGCCACAGTGCCGGTCACTTCGTTCACTGCCGAATCCGCCACGCTCAGAATCGAAACGCCGCCGGGTGCGCCGCGTGGCAGGCGCAAAACAAAACCAGTGGATGCGTCGAGCCACGCATTCGCCGATGTTCCAACGGCCAGCAGGCTGCCATCTGGATTCAACGCCAGGTCCTGGCCGGCCACGCCGTTCGATAACAGTTCGGAGAACAACACGCTTGATCCATCCGGCGCGAGTTCAGCTATCAACGAACCGCCCAGATTCAGAGAATTCGGATGCAGCACCAGGCCCGACTGATCGGGAACCGATCCCGTGATCCAAATATTTCCTTGAGCATCCAGCCGAGGGGCAGAAAGTCCGTCGTCGATGCCATAGTAAGTCGAGAAAAGAAGATTGGAACCCGTGGCATTAACCTTCGCAACGAACCCATTGATCGGGCCTAGTTCGAAGCCTTGAGGATTGTCGAATTTGGGTTGAAGCGCACCGGCCGTCACCGGAATACTTGGGGCATCGGTAGTGCCCGTCAGAACGACATTACCGCCGCTGTCACTGTCCAGCGCGATTCCGCTGAGCAATATATTGTCGGACGCGAAGGTTGGCGCGGTGGCCAGCAGTGTTGACCACACCAATGCGGAGCCTGGCGCGTTGAGTCGCGTGACGAAAATATCCACGTCGTTGGTTTGGCCTGCGTATTGGGTCTGGAACGATCCCGGGGTCACTGGAAAATTGAAGGCGTCGGTTGTTCCGGCGGCCGTTACTACTCCGTTTGCATCCACGGCCAGCGCCGAAACATCGGTGCTTGGCGGAAACCCGCAAGGGCCGGCCGGGACCTGCTGGCCGCCCAGCAATGTGGAAAAGGTCAATGTGTACGGTGCCTGGCTGGACTGCGCAAGCTTCGCGATGAATCCGTACGATGGCGGGCCATCCCAGAAACACCCCTCTGGAGGGGACGCGGTTCCGAACTGGCTCATGAACGCGCCCGCGGTCAGCGGGAAATCGGACTGAAACGTATATCCGCCCAAGTACAAAGTTCCGTTCGCATCGATTGCAATGGCGCTGATGCGCGTGTAGCCCTTGGGATCCACTCCTCCAAATGGGCTGTCCATCAGAAGTTTTGTGCCGCTGCTATCTACCTTCGCAATCATGCCCACTAATGGTGCATTCGTGGCTGTCCCGAATATTGCCGCTCCGACAATCCACAAATTGCCTAGAGGGTCCACGGCGGCGGCGGCAGGAAAGGCATTGGGCGCAACCTGGAAAGATGATGTCGCTATCACGTTGCCGTTGGAATCCACTTTCGCTACGTCAATGTCAGACTGCGAATCGGAACCGACGACGAAGTTGTTCCCGTGTCCATCCGCGGCAATGCAGCAGGGGTTAAAACTAACGTTCGAAAGCGTGGATTGCTGCGCGCTAGCGGCTGCAACGGAAAATACGAGCAGCGCTCCAGTATATGCCGCGCACCTGAAAACAGCGGGGTACATCGCGAAGATTCATTATATCTGGAGGATCGCAAGACCAGCCCTGTAGGCCTCCTCGAAGGCTGGAAGCCCGTTGCTCCCCCCGTTCACGAGATGCCGAGCCTCGCGCAAATCGCTAGCGCCGAGCGCGGCGCGAATCTTCGTTTCGTGAAGTTTCAGGAAGCTCGCGAGCAATCTCGCCGCGATACCGGGATCGTTGGCCAGCTCCGGATCGTCGATCAGTTGATTCCCCAATCCGATGGACGCGCCGTGCAGCGCGTAGTTGGAACGGCCGGTGAGCTGGATGAAGCCGCGCCCTTTGAAGCGCTCACCGTCGGGTGGTCCAAGGTTGCCGAGGTCTGAGCGCGAATCGTAAAGGTCGAAAGGATGGCCGCCAAGTGATGTGTTGTAGTGGCTTTCGCCTTCGCTGATCGCTGCGAATCGCGCCGTCTCCGCGGCAATGGTCGCCAGCGCCATTAGGACCATCGGTTTGTCCGCAAGCTGGGACGTCGCTAACGCGTTCAACACCAGCGGGAGATTAGACTCGATATTGATGTGCGACGCATACGGAAGTATTTGCCTCGCGATCTCCACCGTGATATCCGGAATCAGCGGGATGATATTCATGGAATGCTCCGATATTCATGGCATGCTCCGATATTCATGGAATGCCCCAGTGTAGGCCGCGCGAGCCCATGAACAGCCCGTTTTATCGCATCGCGGAGCCCGGCCGGTATACAATGGCTGGCGGAGCGTTATGGCAAAAACAATGATTGCAATGGCCGTGTTGGGATGCTCGTTGCTGGGCGCGTTGTCGGCACAGACCGGGAATGGAAAAAGCGGAGCGTGTGACCGGGCATGTCTGGAGGGCTTCGTCGATCAGTATCTGGACGCTGTAACGGCGCACGATCCAAAACTAGTTCCCCTGGCGAAAAATGTGAAGTTTACCGAAAACGGCCAGAAGCTCGAGATCCCCGATGGACTGTGGAATTCGATGGCGGGCAAGGGGACGTACCGTCTGTTCGTGGACGATCCGCAGGCCGGGTCGGTGGCATTCATCGGCACCATTAAGGAAGAAGGACGAACGCCCAATGAGCCCATCGCGGGCGTAATCGCGCTCCGCCTGAAGTTACAGAACCGCCAGATCTCGGAAGTGGAGACGTTTGTGGTGCGGAATCCGCAGACTGCCGAGCGGCTGGAAAAGATCGGCGCGCCGAATCACCTGTTCCTGGAAGCGGTGCCCGAATCGCAGCGCATGTCGCGCGCGGATTTAATCAAGACGTCCAACATGTATTTTTCGGGAATGCAACAAAATGATGGCAAGGGCGTCTATCCTTTCGCGGACGATTGCAACCGGATCGAGAATGGAATGCAAACCACCAACGCGCCTCTGAAGGAGGGCCAAGCCCGGCCAGACCCAGCCACCGCGACGAATTATTCTTCCGCCTGGGGCTGCAAAGAGCAATTTCAATCGGGCTTGCTGCATTTTGTCACGCGTATCCGCGATCGCCGCTACGTCGCTGTGGATCAGGAACGCGGGCTGGTTTTCAGCTTCGTCTTTTTCGATCATTCGGCCGGAAAGACTCGCCATTTCGAAACGCCGAATGGACGCGCGGTAGTGGCGGGACCGACGCAGCCGTGGACCTGGGAGATCGCGNNCGGAGATGTTCAAAGTGGAAAATGGCAAACTGCACCAGATCGAAGCGGTGCTGGATCGCGCGCCGTACCGGATGACGTCGGGATGGAGCAGTTCGGAAGATGGCATGTCGGATCGGGCGCGGGATGTCACCATGACGGGGAGCCGGTGAGCGAGTTGGGCGAGTTCCAGATTCTGCTGATCGACGACCATCCGGCCGATGCGAAACTGTTCGAGCATGCGCTGCAGCAGGCTGCCACGCGTGCCAAGCTCTATTGGGTGGCAGCTGCCGAAGAGGGGCTGGAATATTTGAAGCAAGAGGGCCGCTTCCAGGGCGCGGGCCGCGTGCAGCTGGTGGTGTGCGACCTCAGCATGCCGGGTATGGACGGATTCGAGTTTCTGGCCGAGGTGCGGAAAAATCCGGCCTTGGCCATGATTCCGATCGTCATGATGAGCAGTTCGCGGTCGCCGCGCGACGTGATGCGGTGCTACCAGCTCGGCGCCAATTCTTTCATCGTCAAACCGATGTCGCTCGAGACGTTTGTCGCGACCATCGGAACGCTGGTGCGGTATTGGCTGGATATCGTCGAACTTCCGGACCCGGGTTTGTTCGATTAGCGGGTGCGAGCGCGAGCGCGCAATTCCTCCGCGGCATGAAACCAATCTTCTTCCGGTGATCCCTCCGGACAGCCCCGAGCCTGCCAGAGTTCATGCGCCAGCGCCGCAATTTCAGAATGCCCGAACGCAGCGATGCCATGTCCAACCGTAGGGTTCGTTTGGGTATCGTGCTGAGCCTGGGAATGCTCCAGAGCCTGCCTGGAAAGTTCGGNNGTTCCGGCTTCCCCTGCTGCTCGGCAACGCGATGCGCGTGGGCGGCGACGTCCTGTAACTCAGCGGCTCGTGGGTGGTTCTCGTAATGCGATCCGTCGTTGTAACGAGTAGACATATGAGTTAGACACTCCTGCTCGTGCTTAAGTATCCCTCTTTTTATGTTCAGCCGCACTCTACTGCGAGATCGTTTCCAGCGCGAGATTGTTAGTGCGCGGGCCCAGCAGGCCAATGTCGAGCATTACGATGAGCATACTGCCGGCGATAAGCGTGAAGACGCCGCCTGCGCCGAAGCGGTCGAGAACAAATCCGATAACAAAAGAGCTGAAGACCACCGAAATGCGGCTCCAGGAGTAGACGAAACCCACGGCTCGGGCGCGGATGCGCGTGGGATAAAGCTCGGCCTGATAGGCATGGCACGAAAACGAAAGTACGTTGTTCGCAAGCGTGAGCAGCACGCCGAAGAATATCAGCAGCGCGGCGATGCTCATTTGTCCGAACAAAAGGCCTGCCATGGCCACAGCGAAAGCGGAGAAAACGATTTGCCACTTCCGCTCCAGTTTGTCGGCGATCGCGGCCGCGAACAACGGTCCAAACGGAGCGGCGATCGCGATGATGAAGGTGTAGTGCAGGCTGCTGGTGATGGCGATACCGCGCTTGATCAGCAGCGTCGGCACCCAGTTGGAGAAGCCGTAAAAGCCGACGGTTTGAAACAGATGGAAGACGATCAGCATGATGCTGCGCGTGCGGTAGGGCGGCCGCCACATTTCAGAGAAGCTGCCGCGACGGGGTGCGGCGTCCGTGCGTTGGGCTATCCAGCGAGGACTTTCGGGGACCCGCCGGCGGATCCACCACACAAAGATGGCGCCAACCGCGCCCAGCAGCACCACCCAGCGCCAGCCGTCGAGTCCGAATGGAGCGCGCGGAACCAAGAGCCACGCGAACAACGCTACCACCGGCACGGCGCAAAATTGGATGGACTGATTGACTGCGAACGCGCGCCCACGCAGGTGAGCCGGAACCAGTTCCGAAAGATATGTGTCGATGGTGACCAGTTCGACGCCGATGCCGATGCCG
>PKZC01000186.1:0-6003 GCA_003132905.1 Bryobacterales bacterium
TGTTCCACACCGTGGATCACGTGGAGGGCATTCTGCAGCCCGGCTTCGATTCCCTGGATGCGTTTCTCACCCACATGTGGGCCGTGACCATCATCGGCGCGCCGAAGAAGGCAGCGGCGCAAGCCATTGAGGATCTCGAAAAAGATGCCCGAGGCTGGTACGGCGGCGCGGTGGGGATGCTCTCGTTGAACGGCGACATCAATACCGGCATTTTGATTCGCACGGTACACCTGCGCGGTGGAATCGCGCGCTACAGCGCGGGCGCAACGCTGCTTTATGATTCGGTTCCAGAGATNNTGGTGGATAACGACGACTGCTTCATCCATACTCTATCCAACTATGCGCGTCAGACTGGCGCCGAAGTGGTAACTTATCGCGCTGGAGTTCCGCACAGTTTAATACTGGAGTTTGCACCGCATCTGTTGCTCATCTCACCGGGGCCGGGGCGTCCCTCAGACTTTGGCGTTCCCGATCTGGTGAAGTTTGCCGCGCACGCGGGCATTCCAGTTTTTGGAGTTTGCCTCGGATTGCAGGGCATCGTGGAGGCTTTCGGCGGCGAACTGGGCGTGCTGGACTATCCGATGCACGGCAAGCCTTCCACCGTTATCCACCGCAACCTGGGCGTTTTCGAAGGACTTCCGGAAAGCTTCAAGGTGGGGCGCTACCACTCGCTATTCGCACGCAAAGAAACATTCCCGGCGTGCTTGGAAGTGACGGCGGAATCAGAGGACGGCGTCATCATGGGGATCCGGCATCGCGAATTGCCGATTGAGGCAGTTCAATTTCATCCGGAATCGATTCTCACCTTAGATGGCAACTGTGGGCTTCGATTAATCGAAAACGTGGTGGCCCAGGCGTCGGGATCGCGCACTGCGAGTCCAGCTTAAGCTGGCCCTCCTAGTACGACTCGGGCAAATAGCCTACTATGCTAATCTGAAAGCTGATTCATAATTAGCAATTAGGCTCGCTGGACGGGCAAGATGTGGGCCTTAGGATAAGATTCGTGCAATTCGATTTATCGGATATTGTATTTCTCGTGGTAGTGCTGTCCATCGCCGTTTTGTTAATCAATAGCAACGGGGGCGGTGGAGGCCATCGCGCGCAATTGCCGGTGCGCGCTTAAGACTGTGCTTCCACCGGCTCGTCTTTCCTAGTAGCGCTCGATGACATCGGCGATTGTGATCGGCGGAGGTTTGGCCGGCCTCGCCACGGCCGCCGCGCTGGGCCAATCCGGATTTCAAGTAGACCTTTTTGAAGCACGCGGATTCCTGGGCGGCCGCGCTACCTCTTATCCCGTACCCGGCGACAACTCCGAAGTAATCGATAATTGCCAGCATGTATTGCTGCGGTGCTGCGTCAATCTGATGGATTTCTATCGCCGGCTAGGCGTGGCGGATCGAATCCAGTTTCATAAGCAATTTTTCTTTATTGAACCTGGCGGCAGAACTTCGGTCTTGCAGGCCGGAGGATTTCCAGCGCCATTGCACTTTGCCGGCAGCTTTTGGGATTTGAAATTTCTTGGGCTGGGCGACAAACTGGGGATCGCGCGCGCTCTGTGGGCCATCCGGAGCGAGCACGGACGTCGCGAAGATCTGGACAGGATCACGATGCTGCGATGGCTGCGGGAAAAGGGCCAAACCGAGCGGGCGATCCAGCGTTTCTGGAATCAGGTTCTGGTGAGCGCGGTGAACGAGGATCTGGATCGCATGGCCGCCAGTCACGGTTTTCAAGTGTTCTGGCTGGGATTTCTCGCGCGGGCCGATTCCTACGAGATGGGGATTCCAGCGGTGCCGTTGGGGGATCTGTATGGTCCGGAAGGCTGGAAACGCATCCCCAATGTCCGTTTCCATCTTCGCGCACCGATCGAGCGCGTGATTGTGGAAGATGGCGTTGTTCGCGGAGTGATCGCGGCAGGCGAGCAACAATCGGCTGATTATTACATCTGCGCATTGCCGTTCGAGCGCCTGCCGGCAGTGATTCCAGAGCTGGATTTGAAGCTGGAGGGCTTCGAGCACTCGCCGATCACGGGCATCCACTTATGGTTTGATCGCACTATCACCGAGCTGCCGCATGCCACGCTGTTGGACCGCACCATGCAATGGATGTTCAACAAATCCCGTGGGCGATATTTGCAATTGGTGGTGAGCGCTTCGCGAAGCTTGGTGGAGATGCCACGCGCCGAAGTAATCGCGTTGGCGGTGCGTGAATTGGCTGAGTTTTTCCCGGAAGCGAAAGAAGCGAAGCTCGAAAAGGCGCACGTGGTGAAAGAAATCCGAGCGACGTTTTCGGCGGCGCCCGGCTTGGAGCAAGCGCGTCCGTTGAGCGCGACCAAGCTCGAAAACCTATTTCTAGCGGGCGATTGGACGCGATCGGGCTGGCCGCCCATCATGGAAGGCGCGGTTCGCAGCGGCTATCTGGCGGCTGAGGCGGTGACGCGCGCGGCCGGAAATCCGACGGAATTCCTGCTACCCGATATAGATTAGGACTACCTACCGCACAATTATACCCTTGCTCCGGCACATTGATCTGTGTATAATTCCTGAATTCCACATTTAGGAGCCAAAGTGTCGGGCACACGCACCAAAGCGGTCGTTGTATTGTGCGCAATCACGTTCTGCTGCGCCGTGAATTCAATGGCCCAGGATGCCCCAATAGCCCCCCCCCAGTAGCTGGGAATACTACTCAAACCACACCATTGCCGGACGGAAACGCGGCAGTGAATGAGATGAACGGGAAGTATATCGCGGTATGGCGGACGCTGATGGCGCCCAAGAATGTTGCTGACGCGTTCGGCCGGCGGATTGCGAAGCGTTACATCGCCATCCAGCTGACTGTCGCGAACCGGAACACAGAATATCAGTGGCTGATCCAATCCGCTTCGGTGAACCTGGATAAGCTGGTGCTCAACCTGAGCGCAAAGAGTGCTTGTCAGCCAAACGTGACACAACTCCTGCAGGCCCTACAATCGCTGGGGGCAAAACCTACGGGATCGACCATTGGCGGACCGTCGACCGTGAGTTCAGCGGATCTCACCGTTCTGCGAGGTGTGGCCGAAAAGGGAGCAGCGATCGACCCTCGCAACATGACTCTTCGGTTTCTCACTGGAGCGGGGACAATCGCCGCTGGACTGCTCGGAGTGACAACCTTTGGACCAGCGTTTGCGCCGAGCGTCGCGGCATTTAATGGCCCGCTTCTCACTGCTTACCAATCGATGTTCCCAGATTTCACCGTAAATCAGCTCAATCGGCTGAACGATAGCGCCTTCCTGGCCAACACCATTGTCGGCAAGCAGCAGGCCAAGGTGATTGTGATCTTCATCCCGATGGAATATCTGCTGACCAAGGACGAGTCGAACAAGTTTTACAGTGATCCTAATTCCATATTCGGCTGTCCAGATCTACGCTTGCTCGAGGCTAGCGTCAACGGCAATTTTGTAGAGACGGTGCTCCCAACGCCTGTCATTACCTCCATCAACGTCACCGCCAACGATGAAGCGAACTTCGGCAAAGACAACTTTTCCGTGGGCGGGATTGTAACCGGCCACTTTCTCGACAAGGCGAAGATCGACTTGTCGAATCCGCCCTCTGGGGTATCTGTCACCGCGAACCCCAATCCCACTGAGAGCCAACTGCCGTTCACGTTGAAAGGAAAGACACCGCTGATGCCGGGCCAGGAGCTTGATTTTGAGCTCACATTGGCGGGGACCCAACCCGTCAAGGGCGCGTTCAAAGTAAACTACTCGCCGGCGAAACCGAGTTTACAAGCGGGGGCGCTCACACCCGCGACCTTGGCGCCTGGGGCCGCCGCAACAAAGATCACCGTCAAAGGAACGAACTTTTTGCCTGAGGGAATGCAGGTGTTGGTGCAGCCTTCGGACGGCATCAAAGTCGGGCCTATCGAGTACGTGTCGAACACGGAAGTTGATGTGGAACTCACCGTGGCAGCCGCCGCGGCTGAGGGGCAGCGCGAGTTCAGAATCAGTTCGGCCGGTGGCCTGAGCGATCCACCGACCACGCTGACCATCAAGAAGTAATGGAGACCGAGAAATGGGCAAGAAGAAGGCAAATCCGAGCAAAGGTAAACAGCCCGTGGCCCCGGCGGTAGCAACCGAAAAGGTCAAGACCGCGACGGCAAGTGACGTTGAGACGGGAGACAACGGCGACGTCGGTTCCGGCAGCAAGGGCGACGTAACAACCGGCGATAACAACGGCGTAAGCAGCGGAGGAGGTGGCGGAGTCAGCAGTTGAACGATGGCGGCTTCCACTAGAACGAACAAGGGTGAGCCCATCTGCCAGCCGGCTGCTCAGCTTATGATGTAGCTATGCGCGCCGTGATGCTCTCTCTTGCCCTTCTACTGCCGATGCTCGCAGCGGACATGACCACGCTGACGATATCGGTGAAAAGCCCTGGCGGCAAGCCTGTGGAAGGCGCCAGCGTGATCGTCAAGTTCGTCAAAGGGCACTCGGTAACGAAACTAGGCAAAAAGATCCGCAAGGAATGGGAACTGCGCACCAATCAAGAAGGCTTGGTCAAGATTCCTCCCATCCCGCAGGGAACCATCCTGGTGCAAATCATCGCGAAAGACTACCAGACGTTTGGACAGAACTTCGACGTGGATGAAGAGCAGAAGACGCTGGAAATCAAGCTGAATCCGCCCCAGCCTCAATATTCAGCGCATTAGCGCCTCATGATTGCGGTACTGCGAGCACTGCGGCGATGACGTCAATCTCCACGCCAACGTCGCGCGGCAATTTAGCCGCCTGCACCGTAGAGCGCGCGGGTGGATCCTTGGTGAAATAGCGTTCATAGGTTTGGTTCATGGGTGTGAAGTCACCCATGTCCTTCAGGAACACAGTGGTCTTGAGCACGGAATCGAGCGAAGCGCCGCAGGCTTGAAGAACGGCCTTGATGTTCTCCAAAACGCGCTCGGTTTGCGCGGATATTCCGCCTTCGATCACTTTGTTGGTTGCCGGATCGAGCGGAATCTGTCCGCTCAAATAGGCCAGGCCCCCGTACACCACGGCCTGCGAATAAGGGCCAATGGCTTTGGGCGCGTTATCGGTTGAAATGGTTTGTTTCATATCTGCAAAGTTCCCACCAGTTGTTGAACGTCAGCGATGTTCTCCTCTTCAAGATACCGATCCAGCTCACGAGCGATGCGGCAAGGCGCCTCGGGATCCCAGAAGTTAGCTGTACCCACTTGGACCGCCGATGCTCCGGCCACCAGAAATTCGGCCGCATCTTCGCCGCTGCGAATTCCACCCAGCCCGATCACCGGAATCCGCACCGCCTTGGATGCTTCATAGACCAAGCGAAGCGCGATGGGCTTGATGGCCGGACCCGAGAGTCCTCCGAAGCCGGCGCCGATGCGAGGCCGCCGCGTGTGTGCATCGATCGCTAAGGAGACAAATGTGTTCACCAGGCTGATGGCGTCCGCTCCGGCATGTTCGGCCGCCTGCGCCAGCGGCTCGATCCGCGCGACGTTCGGCGAGAGCTTCACGATCAACGGCCGGCGTGCCAGGGGCCGGACTAAGCTCACCAATTCGCTGACCATGGCGGGATCGCTCGAAAACTGGATGCCTCCGTGCTTGGTGTTGGGACAGGATATGTTGAGCTCATATCCGGCGAGCCCCTCGGCATCGTCCAGGATACGAATTACCTCCGCGTAATCCTCCGTCGAGTATCCGAACACGTTGGCGAAGATGGCGGTCCGGAACGCGCGCAGCGCCGGCAGCTTATCTCGAACGAACGCACGGGCTCCGATGTTCTGGAGCCCCACGGAATTGATCATTCCGCCTTCGGCTTCCCAAATGCGCGGCGGCGGATTACCAGCGATGGGCTCGCGCGAGAGCCCTTTTACAACGATGCCGCCAATCGCGTTGAGGTCCGCGACTTTTTCGAATTCGATTCCGTACCCGTAGGTCCCCGACGCGGCAATTACCGGATTCTGTAGTTCCACGCCGCAGAGGGTCAACCTGAGGCGACTCATTCGGTCCAAGAATA
>PKZC01000186.1:6018-6219 GCA_003132905.1 Bryobacterales bacterium
GGGCTACATTTGGAAACATTTGGCCCAACGTTGCGCATGCATTGGTAGCCCCGCACGTTAGTGAGGGGACTGTCCCTTTAAGGTGAAACGCTTATGTCTTAGCGTGGTACTAAAGCCGATGTACGGATATGCCAGTGGCGTCGAAAGACGGCCGGGGCGACACGCGTCCCGGCGTGTTACGCTCGTTAGCCTCGAAATTCT
>PKZC01000149.1 GCA_003132905.1 Bryobacterales bacterium
CCGCCGCTCATGTCTTCGGTTTTTTGCGAATTGACCATCACCGATTTGCTCGGATCGTAGGTATCCTCGCTCTGCTCGGCACTGTTGAAATCGCATTCCACCGACGCTGTGGCGCGAAACTTATCGGGGCCCAATAAGGGCTCCAGCGTGGCGTTGATTTTCCCTAGTAGATCGTGTTCCAGCTTCTGGCGGTATTCAAGCGCGGCGTCGGACGGTTCCGGATCGTCGGGCGAAGAAGCTTTACGCGCTTTATTGAGCAGATTCCCGCGCATGTCGACCACCGTGACCGCCTCGGGGAGCAGCCCATCCACCGCGCTGGCCGCCAGTTGGCAAATAGCCGCCACATTCTGCGGCGATAATTGCGAGCCTTCGCGCAGCTTCACCAGCACGCTCGCCTTGGCGGGCTGACGCGAATCGAGAAACAGCGAGTCCTTGGGAAAAGTAATGTGAACGCGCGCCTGCTCCACTTCGGCCAGCGACATCACGGAGCGCTCCAACTCGCCCTCCAGAGCGCGGTGATAATTCACCTGCTCGGTGAAGTCGCTCATCCCGAAGGTGGTCTTGTCGAATAGCTCAAAGCCGATCCGGCCACTTTTGGGAAGCCCTGCCGCCGCCAGTTGCAGACGCAGTTCCGCCACTCGCCCGGAAGGCACCAGGACGAGCGAGCCGTTTTCCGACAGCCGGAATTCCGATCCGCTTTCCCGTACCTTGGCGAGCACGGCAGCAGCGTCTTCGGGCGCCATCGAGCTGTAGAGCGGGCGGAAGTCCCGCTCGCGGTTCCAGCGCGAAAAGACCGCCAGGCCCCCAATCACCGCCGCGGCCGCCAGCACCAGGGAAAGTATCTGCTTCCAGGTAAGACTCTCGAGCAATCGTTTGATCTGATCCATCGTCTATAGCTGCATTGCGAACCGGTATTACTGGACCGCTGTCTACATCTGCATGCGCATCACTTCCTGGTAGGCCGAGACCACCTTGTTTCTGACCTGCAGGAAGAGATCGAAAGACATGGAGGCCTGCTCGGTAGCCAATGCCACTTTATGTACCTCTTCGTCCTCACCGTTCAAAAATTTACCGATGGTCGATTGCGCAGTCTGCTGGAACTGGTCGACGCGGCCGATGGCGTCGGCGAGCACGGAGCTGAATCCTGCCCCGGACTGCGGTACGCCTGCCGCCGGCGGCACAACGGGAAGAGGGATAAGGGCCGGGATGGAAGTGATAGGGAGGGACATTTGGAGTTATTCGATCACCTCAACAGATCGATGGAATGCTGGACCATATCTTTGATGGCCGACATAGCGGCCACATTGCCCTCATAGCCGCGCTGAGCGCTCAGCAGGTCGACCATGTCCTCGGCAGGGTTCACATTCGGATAGGCGACATAGCCGTCTTTGTCGGCGTCGGGATTGGAGGGCTGATAGCGTTTCTCGCCTTCGCTTGGATCCTGGATGACTTCCGACACTTCGACGCCTGTCACCCCCTCCGTCAGCTCGGTCTGGAATACGGCCGAGAACGCCGACGTTTGGGGAGCGCTTTGGAATACCGCATCCTGCCGGCGGTAGGGGCCGCCCTCGGGCGTGCGGGTGGTCTCTGAATTGGCCAGGTTTTGCACCAGAAGTTCGGCGCGAGTGCGCTGGGCGGCCATCCCCGAGGCGCTGACAGAAAGCGCGGCAAGCAAACTCATCCCGATTGGCCCTCCTTGATGGCCGATTCCACTATCTTCAGCTGCGCCTTCATCAGGGTGGAAGCTACGTTGAAGCGCAGGGCGTTCTCCGATAGCAGCCGCGACTCCCGGTCCAAGCTGACATTGTTACCGTCACTCTTCACCACCAAACCGGGGGCGTCCACAACGTTGGGAGACTGTCCCGTGGAAAGACTGAGGAACTCGAATTGAAAATCGATGTCCTTGGCCTTATATCCCGGCGTATCGATATTGGCCATATTGGAAGCGACCAACTTCTGGCGAGTACTGAGCAAATCCATGTAGCGCTCCAGTTGGTTGGTGACAGGGTCTAACACGCGCGGGAGAGGGCAAGCGGGGGCCCATAGTGGATTAGCATTGTTATCAATTAGTTGCGAGCGTAGATCCAGTGGAAGTGCGGATCGGGGAGACAAGAAGTTGCCAAGAGCCATGGGATTGGCGCTGCCTCGAAAGAATACATTTTCGAAACTTCATGTTTCAAATTAGTACTAGCAGGAGTAATGGTTCAGGGGGACCGGTTATGGGTCCTAAGGCCAATCGGATGTTATATCTAAGTGGCTTCACGGGGCTATTTTAAGCGTTACCTGAGATTGAATACGTACCAGTACCCCTGTAGAATCTAGATGCGGATGGTCGATACACTATATATGAGCGATACCTTTACGACCGTGGAAGACAATGGAGTTCGTCACACGCCAGCGGAGCCAAGGAAAGGCATGATTCGAGTACTCATCGCCGATGACCATCCCATTGTCCGCGACGGCCTGAAGAAACTCCTCAGTCTGGAGGAAGACTTCACGGTGGTAGGGGAAGCCGCGGACGGATGCGAAGTGTTGGACCGGGTACAGGAACTGGATCCCGATGTGCTGTTGCTGGATCTGCGCATGCCGAATCTGGACGGCCTTTCGGCGCTACAAGCCTTGCAGCAAACCAATAAACGAACGCGCGTAATCGTGCTGACGGCTTCGGAAGACAAAAACGAATTCGTCCAGGCGATGAAACTGGGATGCTCCGGAATCGTGCTGAAGCAAACCGCCCCCGAGTTGATCGTCAAAAGCATCCGCAAAGTTCACGGCGGCGAGATCTGGCTGGACTCGCATACCACGGCGGCAGTGATGCGGCAATTCGCCGCGCCCGGCGAAGTTGGCAGCGGCGGCGGTTCGGGCAAGACACGGGAGCGTTCGCCTCTGAGCCAGCGCGAGCGTGAAATCGTTCAACTGGTGGCCCAGGGCTACAAGAACAAGGAAATGGCCGAGAAGATGTTTATCAGCGAACAGACGGTCAAGAACCACCTGCACAACATCTTCGACAAACTGGGCGTCTCCGATCGCCTGGAACTGGCCCTCTATGCCATCCATAAAGGTCTGCACCTGGCCGCTGAACGCTAGTGTCCACTTTCTCCTCCCGCGCGGGCTGGCGAACTTGTCAGCCCGCTTAATCCCCTAGCCTTTCCTACCGCCTCCGCCTCAGCGTCTTTCTCAGTCCCTTTTGGTACTTTCCACCCATTGAGGGCTATACCCCTCTGGGATTAAAGTCCTTGGTACGGAGCAAACCAGAGAATGCGCACTACGCTTGTACTTTCGTTGCTTTGCCTGGCTGGAGCGGCTACGCTCGCGGCGCAGGTGCCAGTGATGCACAAAGTGCTGCCTAATAGCGGCAAGATCGGGTCGGTGCTGAAGATCCAGGGTGACTTTCTCGGCAAGACCAGAGTGGACGAGGTCTATCTGACGGACCATACTTTTGACATGAAGGTCAAGGTCCTGGCCCAGACCGACGATTCAATCGAATTCCGGGTCCCACCCTTCGTCAAACCGGGACGCTTACAGCTGCTGGTGAAGACCACGGGCAGAGAGCCCCTGCTGCTGGAACAGCCGGTTTATATCACGATCGAAGAACTAAAAGAAGAACCCAAGGAGACCTTGGCTGCTAATTCGCCAGCGCCCGCGGCTCCCGCGCCCAACGGAACGAAATAGCCGGCGGTCGAACCCCGAGTTACGCGGCCATTACGCGCCCGCGTGTAGATTATCGCCGCTATAGCTCGATATTGTCTTGTCATAATCAGTTATATGCGGACGATAAAGCGGTGGGTGCGGCAGAAGCTCGAAAACACTGGATACGTCGTCTTCAATGCGAACAGGAATGGGATCTATGCTCAGGACGGACTATATAGCTTTCCCAACTCCCATTTTGTCGACGACCCCAGATTCCAATCGGCCTATCGTCGCGGCGTTCTGGCAGGAAACGGAGTGGATTCGCGGATGGAGTGGCGCGTACACGTCGCCCTGTGGGCCGCCAATGTTGTAACCGGGCACCTGGTGATTGGGATGAGCGCGGGAACTGGAGTAAGGCGCTCCCAGCCAAGCCTAAGAAAGAGGGGGTCGAACCAAATTAGTGGGCATTGCCCAACCATTGGGCTAGGATGGGGATCTGTAATTCACTACTAGGGCTCCGGCTTCAACCGCCCATGCCGTTCTACCAAGAGAAATCAACACGTTCAGCAAAACTAAAGTTACAATCTTCATCTTTCCACCTCACTTTTAAGCTCGTTGTCGAGCTTGGTAATCGCAAAGTCTAGAAGGGCTAGACCCCCTACAACAACTACTATATGCGGCCAGGCGGAGAAGCCAGAGTATCCGTTCGTCTCCCAGAGGGAAATCAAAGTGTAACAATAAGTGTGGTCCTTTTCAACTATGCTGCGGATTATCCGTTAATAATAACCATGAAATTGGAACAGCAGGTGTGCGGTCCGGACTTCCAGATAACAAGCAGCGACGGCTGTGGAATGCCGTGAGATCCAGGGTTGGATCACGCCCAGAAGTTGAACCCGACTGAACCCGCGTGAGACTCTACTTCCCTTTTGTGAAACTAATCCTCATCGACGGTTCGTCCTGTGCTGACCTGAAGGCTAAGATCGCACTGAGTGCTCGTCTCCTACGGGTACGAGGCATCAGCGAGGGCGATCGACGGAGCGGCTCAGCTTCTCGCGGAGCTGAAGTGTTATCGCTAGGTTTTCAAGACATCAGAGCTGCAAGCATAATCGCCATTACGGCTATTGCTGCTGCTGTTGCTGTTGCTGCAGGTGGAGAGCGGCCGACTCCGCCTCAATGGCTTCTTCGCGCAGCGCTTGGGACCAGTCTTCGGCGCCGAGGTCGGGATCGACCGGCGGAGCATCGGATGGCGCAACATGGACGGCCACCAGCAACTGGCTCTCGGCCGATCCTTTGAACACGCCTTTTGTCGGGGGGACATCGGCATAGTCGCGACCGACGGAGGTGCGGACGTGCCGGTCGCCCACGATCACATTATTGGTAGGATCGAATCCCACCCAGCCTAAGGTCGGAAGCAGCGTCTCCACCCAAGCGTGCGTGGCGCCTTCTTTGGAGCGCTCACCCTCCTTGTGAAACAAATAGCCGCTCACGTAACGGCAAGGAATTCCGATGCGGCGCGTCAGGGCAATCATGATATGGGCGAAGTCCTGGCAGACGCCGCGGCGGACCTTGAAGGCCTCGCTGGCCGAGGTCGAGACAGTGGTGGCTTCGCCGTCATAGACGAACTCGGCGTGGATTCGCGTCATCAGGTCGATCGCGGCCTCGACGATCGGGCGGCCCGGCGGGAAGCTCGCCCGCGCATAGTCGGTAATGGCCGGCGAGAGCGGCGTGCGCGACGTCGGATAGAGAAAGGCCGCCGGGCTGTCGGGGCCGAGCGCCGACGACGCAAAGGCCGCCGCGCGGACAGGCTCCCAGGCGGGGCTGGCCGCGGCGTCCGGCGCCGGAGCCGCGTGCACATCGACCCACGACACCGCCTCGATGACCAGGACCTTGTGCGGCTTGTCGATGACCAGGGTCAGTGTCTCTTCGCCGAACGGGCCGGTGCGCTGCAGGCGGTCCGAAGGCTCTGGGGTGATGGCGATGGCGTTTTCCAGCAGGGTCTGGGCGGCGGTGGAGGGCGGCGTCAGGCGCAGCACGCAGCGCGCATAGCTCACCTCCGACTCGTAGGTGTAGGTGGTCCGGTGCCGCACCCAGTAGATCACGCGAGCGCGGCGAGCTTGACGGTGGGAACGGCGTTGGCGCCTTGCAGGAAATAGCGCTCGGCAACGGCGTCGGAGAGCCGCATCAGGGTCTGTTCGAATTCCAGAACCCGCTCCGCATGCAGGCGGCTGGCCTCCTCGGTCTCCACTTCGGTGGCCAGGGGCAGGAGGAT
>PKZC01000067.1 GCA_003132905.1 Bryobacterales bacterium
CCGCCCTCGCGATGGTGCTCACTCCTGCGCTATTTGCCGGCTATTCGATGTACGGCGTCAGCACGATCCTCCTGGTGCTGGCTTTGCGTCACGGACAGCTATCGCTGCTTTATCCGGTGTTCGCGATGACGTATGTGTGGGTCACCATCCTTTCGGTAGTGGTGTTCCACGAATCGATGAATCCCTACAAGCTGGCCGGAATTGTGATTATTGTCGCGGGCATCGCCGTCCTGGGAAGAGAGCAGCCGGCTTGAACAGCACGCCTATTTCTTCGATGGCGTGGGTGATAGGAGCGTCGTTCTTCGGCAGCTTCGGGGCGCTTTTCCTGAAGATCGGCGCAGGGAAGATCCAGCGGGGCATGGCCTCCCTGCTCACTAACTGGCGCTTGATGCTGGGTATTGCCTTCTATCNNGTGCGCAAGGGAGAACTCAGCGTACTGTATCCGATGGTCGCACTGGGTTCGGTGTGGACACTGCTCTGGTCGAAGCTGATCCTGGGAGAGCCACTTACGCGCCCGAAATTGGTGGCGCTGGGGATGATCCTGTGCGGGATGACGCTAATCGGCCTGGGCGCGCGATAGACTAGCTATACTAATATACGTATACTAGTATAGTGAATCGCGGGTTGAAGCCCGTCCGGTGGGTCGGATCGTCGCTGAGAGATCTCAAGACTTTCCCCAAAACCGTGCAACGCCACGTCGGGCAGGCTCTCTACGCGGCTCAGTGCGGCGAGGAATATCAGACCGTAAAAGCCTTGAAGGGATTTGGCGGGCGCTCGGTCCTTGAGATCGTTGTGGACCACCAAACCGACACTTGGAGGGTAATCTACACGGTGCGCTTTGGAGATGCCATTTACGTTCTTCATGCGTTTCAAAAGAAATCGAAGAAGGGCATCGCTACGCCGCAAAGAGAAACTGAACTGATCCGGCAACGCCTGGCCGCGGCCGCACAGGACTACAGATGAGAGGCAGAACTGACATGATGAGCAAAACCCGGAAGAAAAACAAATCCACCCTCCGAATCACCGAGAGCAGCGGCAACGTGTTTGCAGACCTCGGCCTTGCCAACCCCGAGCAGGAATTACTTAAGGCGCGTCTGACGCTCCAAATCTATCGCACCNNGCATCAAGCAGCCGCACGTCTCAAGCCTGATGCGCGGCCAGTCCGGAACATTTTCCGTCGAGCGCCTCATGGACTTTCTGACCGTACTCGGCCACGATATTGAGATTGCCGTCACGCCGTCGCGCAAGGAACACGGCAAAATGTTCGTGTCGGTCGCCGAATCCATGAAACCAGCCGTTTGAGATGCCGCAAGGGATGCCGATATGAAAAAACTCAGCACTGCTGCTCAGAACGGAACAGCCGTTCCCGAGTCTATGCGGGTTCAACTTGCCCGGCTTTTTGGGTCCCATTCCAAACAGGCCAAGAGCGCGACGCGCAGCCCCGGCGAATGGCGTAAGACCCTGAGGGCCGTGTTGCACGAACTGGACAGTTACATCGCGCATAACGTCGANNCGATACTGATGAATTGCATCGCAATGATGCTGTGATCCGGGTTGGCCGGGGCGGATGAATCGCTGAAGGAAGAAGACTTTTGGCCAGGCTACGTCGAGGGCATTACACGTCTTGCGCTTGTTCTTCATTGGTCACAGTCACCCAGTCAGCGTTTTAGGACCCTCTTAGCGGCTGGCGTAGTCGGATTCCCAACTCTGTCATCGCGGCCGCGCGATGTGCTTGACCAGTTCCGAAGACAATTTGGTTTTGGTCCCGATCACAAGTATTTTCTGGAATGGTATCGATCCCAGCATCCGCAGGATTACGCGGCTCTATTCCGCTAGCGAGCAGCCAATGCAGCGCCAGCGAGTGGCTATTTAATGTGGCCGTTGGTTAGATCGCGATTGTTTTCTTCGCAGGAGTNNGGGCTTCATGCGCGTGAAGACCCGCTGGTTCTTCCACGGCTTGGTGTACATCACGGGATCGTCGATCGTAACCTCGTACGCCAGGTGATTAGGATCCGTGTAGCGGAACGTTTGGATCAAGTGCATCTTGTCGGAATGCGGATGTCCGATGGTGTCCAGCCGCGTTTTGCCGTTGAAACCCACCGTATCAACAGTGAGCGTGTCCCCGTCGAACTTTCCAATGGAGTTGCCGAACCAGGTAGGCTCGATCTCCGCCGGGTGCTCGCGCCCATCGATGTAAACGACATGGAACCATGTGCTTTGCTCGAACAGAAAGGCGAGGTATTTGGCGTTCTGCATGATCTGGATGGGATAGCCGCCCACGTTCACGGAACGCATCATCCCAAACGGCAAGCAATGGCCGGTATAGTCGAAGTTGGTAGGGTCGTAGTTTTTNNGGTGAAAATGGCAGCGGGCCGGCGCCCTTCTGATCTTTGGCGTCCCGACTCATGTCAGAAACGTAAGGATGATCCCAGACTCCCTGAAAGTCAGGTCTCTCATCCAACATGCGCGGAATTTTAGGCGTCTGACCCCAGGCCATCGGGATCGTGAGCAGAATTGCGAACGCGGCGTAGTGTCTCATGAGGATGCCCCCATGCAATTCTACTCATTTTTGGTCGAATAAGTCCGACCGGTCGACCCGCTCGCCCTTGAAGAACACGGTCGAGATGCGTTCGGTGGCCGAGATATCCTGCAGTGGATTGCCGTCGACGAGCAGCAGGCTGGCATCGTAACCCTTGCGAATGAGGCCGATGCGCTGATCGGCGCGCAGCAGGCGAGCGGCGTTGTAGGTCGCCGCTTGCAGGGCGGCCGCAGGGGGAATCCCGGCCTCCACCCAAAGCTGCAGCTCGCGATGGACGCTGGGACCGTGGACGACCATGGGGTTGCCGGCGTCGGTACCGGTGACCAGGATCACGCCCGCGTGAAAGGCCGCGGCGAGGTTCTGCTTGGCAAGATCGAGACGGAACGGAGAAGCGGCGCTTGACTCACGAGCAGCCTTGCGCGCGCCTTGAATCGCTGGGGAATTGAGACTGTCTTTAACTTGCGCGAACCACTGGGGCGGCACGACCTGCTGCACGAGGGACCGGTCGAGAAATTCCGCGCGGCCATCCATGAACGCCTCCATGGCCTCGACCGCCGCGAGCATCGGATCGTAATCGATGCCAGCCGCTTTCATCTTCGCTATCTGTTCTTGCGGAATGCTGTCGCGCATGACGCCGTGCTCGATACCGTCAACAACCGTGGTGGACGGGGGCTCTTCGGCAAACAGCTCGGCGCCCAAGCGTTCTCCGGAAGCGATGATCGCGCGATGCTTCAGGACCATGTCTAACTGATCGCCCGCGCTCTTCACGGCCGTGACGCCGCTGAACAGGTAAGCAGCCAGTTCACGATCGACGTTCCCGTCGGGGTTTTGGTAGAACTGAGGATCCGTGATCGGGAGTCCCGGCGAACCAAGGTGCACATGTACGTCGATCAGTCCAGGCAGCAGCGTCTTGCCAGCGGCTTCGATGGCATCGGCGCGAAGCGACTTGGCATCGGGCGCCGGACCCGTGTAGATTTCGGCGATCTTGCCGTCCTTGATCAGCGCGTCGATCACTGGCGGATTGAGCACGGCGACGTCAAAACTCTCGCCGGCGTCGATTTTCTTTTTCAGATCGGAGTTCGCCTCGAAGCGAAGGTTGATCGTGTTGGCGGTCGCGCGCTCGAACTGGGTGCAGAGCTCGCGCACCGCGGCCTTGGTGCCGTTGCCGCTCAGTACTTTGAGTTCGGCCGATTGCGCGGTGGAAACGGTCAGCAGCAGCGCCAGCGCGGGGGCAAACAAAAGCTTCATGGCAGCGGCCCTTTGTTGAGCCGCAACCATAGCAGGCTTGTTTTACCCCCGACAGGCTGGACATAGTGCGGCCTCCGTCCACGGCCTGAGCCATGCCCGCCAAGAACTCAACGAAGACCGCAAGCGAACTTTGGGATTTCTGGATCGACC
>PKZC01000005.1 GCA_003132905.1 Bryobacterales bacterium
GCTTTTTGGACGTGGCGCTGCTAGTTTGCGCGCTCGCCTCTGGGTTGCTTTGGGACTGGGCACTTTGGGACGAGGTTGGCACGCGGTCACGGTCAGATAGCGCTGGCCGAAGCGAACCGCTATGGATGTGTCGAGCCGAACTTCGACCCGCACGTCGGCGCCACGCAACCCCGCACCGATGTCGCTGCGTGCAATCTGGTAGGTCTGATTGTCGAATTGAATCGTATAGCCGCTGCTGACCTGCCTGGTTTCGACATAGCTCAACGAGGCAGCCAGCGAATGTTCTTTGCCCATTGGCCGGTGCGCGTCGTCGTTGCTGGCCGGAACCACCGCGATGGTGCTGTTCCACCAGACCAGGAACTCGGTTTCCAGATAAGCGTTGGCCTGCTTCAGGGTCGTTGCCCCGGCCACGCGCAGGCCTTTGACCAAACGGTCCTGCGCCGTCTGAAAGCNNCGGCCTTTGGCCTGCGGCGAGTGTGCCCCGATCCAGACGATGTCTAACTCCCGGAGTGCGCGCCCGATTTGCGTGGGCGGCAAAGGACCGCGCTCGTCCCTGGGCAAGTCTGTGGTGCGCCGTGCAGTTTTCGGGGCGGTTTGAAACAGACCCGCCTTGTCGGTGTAATAGCTGACCGGCCGGCCGTGCCGCTCCACGTAGCTCCACAGCAGGCGCATGTTTTCTTCCGTCGAATCGTGCAGGACGAACCTCGCATACAGGCGACTGGAAGCATCGTCGATCATGCTGATCAAGTACAGCTTCGCGCCTCGATCCTCTAGCCAGGCATGCTCGCTGGTGTCCCATTGAATCATTTCGCCCACGCGCGAGCGGCGCTGCCGCCATTGATGAATCTTCTCGACCCGCTGCCTGCTGGCGCGCCACAGTTTGCCTTCCATCATCCACCCCCGCACCGTTTCGCGCCCGGCATGGATATCGTGTTTCCGCCCCAAATATTCCGTTGCCAAGGTCGGGCCAAATCCGCGATAAACGTCGCGGCGCAAGATTTCCAACGCCTGCTCTTTGATCTTCTCGTCCAGCTTGCGGTTGGAACGCTGGCCCAGCAGAGCGTGAACCAGCGTTGAGTCGCCCTTGCGCCCCAGGCGCTTCAACAGCCGTCGGACATGTCGCTCGCTCTGCCCGATCTCCTCGGCGGCCTCTCGTTGGGTAATCAGTCCCTTCTTCGCTTTCTTCAATGCGACCAGCCGGTCGCGGTCCCGTTGTGTCATGAGAAGTGTTCCTGAATNNACATTCTCATTTGGCGGCGACAAGTGCGCCATAGCGTTTGCGCCAAAGCCGCAACCTGCTGTATCATAAAACTTTGCGGCTCCAGGTGGCATGCTCCTGGATAGGTCTGCCTGACGACCCAAATTCTTAAGACTGACGAAGGATAGTTATGTACGCAGTAATTGAAACCGGCGGGAAACAGTATCGCGTCGCCCCGGGCGATAAGGTCCGAGTAGAGACGCTACCGGGCGATGTAGGCTCGGCGGTCGAATTCGGCCGCGTGCTGGCGGTAGTGAACGATGCGAACGAAGTGACGGCGGGCGCGGCGCTAGCCTCGGCTCGCGTGACGGGCACCATCTCCGAACACGGACGCGGCGAAAAAGTGATCGTGTTCAAGTTCAAACGCAAGAAACAATACAAGCGCACCATCGGCCACCGGCAGAACTACACGCAGGTGACGGTGAGCGAGATTCTGGCATAGGTTTCATATGGCGCATAAAAAAGGCTTAGGCAGTTCCAAGAACGGGCGCGATTCCAATGCCCAACGGCTGGGCGTGAAGCGCTTCGGCGGCGAGACCGTAACCGGTGGATCGATTCTCGTGCGGCAGCGCGGCACCGTCTACAAGCCGGGTGACAACGTCGGCCGCGGCAAGGACGATACCCTGTTCGCCAAGGTGCCCGGCATCGTGGTGTTTCGCGACCGCGGCCGTTTCGGCAAGTTCATCAGCATCGCGACGGCGAGCGAGTAGCACCCTCCGGGCTGAATTAACGCTTCCAACTGAATTTAGCTCTTCCGACGCAGCCCGAACCCCATGTTTATTGATGAAGTACGAATCCGCGTGAAGGCGGGCGACGGTGGCAATGGTTGCCTTGCGTTCCGGCGGGAGAAGTTTGTCCCGCGCGGGGGACCCAGCGGCGGCGACGGTGGACGCGGCGGCGACGTCACCATGGTGGCCAGCACGCATTACAACACGCTGCTCCACTTCCGTTTTAATCCCGAACACACCGCCCAGCGCGGACGGCATGGCGAAGGCAGCAATCGCTCCGGCCGCGAGGGTGAATCCATTGAACTCTCCGTGCCGGTGGGAACCATCGTCTACGATGCCGATTCGGGCGAACTGCTGCACGATTTCACCCAAGCCGGCGATCGTTTTCTGGTGGCGAAAGGCGGCCGTGGCGGACGAGGCAACCAGCACTTTGCCACATCCACGCATCAGGCTCCGACCGAACATGAGCCGGGACATCCGGGAGAAGCGAAATACCTGCGGCTGGAACTGAAGCTGCTGGCCGACGTCGGATTAGTAGGATTCCCGAATGCCGGAAAATCCACACTCATCTCCCGCATTTCGGCCGCGCGCCCCAAGATCGCCGATTACCCGTTCACCACGATCGAGCCGAACCTGGGTGTTGTCAGCGTGGATGATAGTACTTTCGTAGTGGCGGATATTCCAGGGTTGATCGAAGGAGCGCACCTCGGCCACGGCTTGGGCGTGCAATT
>PKZC01000315.1 GCA_003132905.1 Bryobacterales bacterium
CGAGCGCAAGGAAGACATCCCGTATCTGGCGCGTCACTTTGTTCGCAAACTGGCCAAGGATCTCGGTAGCGGCGTGGAATCCATTTCCGACGGCGCGGTAGAGCGTCTGGTGGAATATCACTGGCCCGGCAACGTNNACTGGAAAACGCCGTCGAGCGCAGCCTGGTTCTCGCCAATGGCGACGTTTTGGAAGCGGCCGACATCCGGATCGACATGGCGCCCAAGCCCCGTCTCGGTTCCGCCGACGGCTTTCTTCCCGAGGGTATGACGCTCGACGCCTACGAGCAATCGATTATTCGCGAAGCGCTGCATCGCGCCAACAACAACAAGAGCCAGGCCGCCCGATTGCTTGGCTTGACCCGCAACGCGCTGCGCTATCGCTTATCGCAGATGGGCATTGAATCGTAATTCAATCGCCCGTCGCGCTCGATTTCGCCTTGGGTGCCAGCGCCGTCGCATGCTTCGGCTGATAGAGCCCTATCTCGCTTCCGCCGGCGGCAGGGCGAAAATGAGCCATCCGTGCCCCGCGTCCACCGACGAAAATCCGAGGACGTCGCGCAGAAAATCGCGATCGGCCTCCGCATCCTTGCTGTATAGGATTACATGGGCGCCAAAGATCATAGTTGCTCCTTTCACTGCGTCCGTTTCGNNATACTGCTTCGGCCATGGACCGTTCTGCCCCAGCTCATCCGCCGCTCGCAGCGGCCAGTACGGATCGCGCAAAACTTCCCGCGCCAGAAAAACCATGTCGGCCTGCCCGGTGCGAACGATGCAATCTGCCTGCTCGGGCGCGGTAATCATCCCCACGGCCGCAGTCGCAATCCCCGCTTCTTTGCGAATTCTTTCGGCAAACGGTACCTGATATCCCGGGCCCGCCGGAATCGAAACATTCGGTACCGCTCCTCCCGACGAACAATCGACCAAATCCACGCCCAGCTTTTGCACTTGCTTCGCCAATCCAACGGAATCGTCGATGGTCCATCCGCCCTTCACCCAATCGGACGCCGAAATCCGCACGAACAACGGCAGAGTCGCCGGCCAAGTTTGCCGCACCGCCTGCGCCACCTCACGCACAATCCGCGTGCGATTTTCGAATGTGCCTCCGTAACAATGGTTCCGCGTATTGCTCAAAGGCGAGAGAAACTCATGCAGTAAGTAACCGTGCGCCGCGTGGATTTCCACGATCTTCGCGCCAGCTTCGCGCGCCCGCTTCGCCGCGTCAGCGAATGCCTGCACTACCCCAGCAATTCCCGCTTCGTCCAGCGGCTCAGGCGTCGGCGACTTCGGTGAAAAAGGGNNCGTGCGCTAATTGCATGGCGGGTACGGCTCCGTGATCTTCGATAAACCGAAAAATGCGCGCGAGCATCGGGATATGATCGGCTTTCCACACCCCCAGGTCATCCGGACTGATGCGCCCATCGGCCAGCACCGCGCTCGCTTCCGTCATCACCATCGCCGACCCGCCCACGGCACGGCTGCCCAAGTGAACGAAGTGCCAATCGTTCGCGAAGCCATCCTCGCTCGAATATTCACACATCGGCGACACGCCAATGCGATTCCGGAAGCTGACCCCGCGAATCTCCAGCGGCGCGAAAAGATGAGCCGGCTCCGAACCGGCCGGATTGGTTTGCGGCATGCCCCTTTGTAGCATTTGAGGAAAGTTCACCGAGTGAGGAACGTTCGCCCGAGCGCCTTACTCCGTGGTAAACAAAGTCCCATCTGCCAAACGTACTACAGTACGTACTAAGTTTTTTCCCTAGAGCACAGCGCTACACCTGATTTCCGAATCAGACGATTGATCCCAAGATCGATATGAACGACATAAGAGGCGTTTCTCGCCTCAGGAGACTTCATGCGATACTTGCGGCCCGCTGCTGCAACGGTGCTCTGTTTGACTTGTTGCGCGGTTTTGGGACAAGGGCAAAGCCTGTCCATCACGAATTATGAGCTGTTGAGTGAGGTGCCTTCGGGATCGAATCTAGTGGACACTTATCAGGTCACCCTTGTGAATACGGGGGCGGCGCTTACCGGCGTGAAGGCCAAAGTAACCAGTCTGGATCCCGCGACGGTTCGAGTTGTGCCCGGCACCGGCACGCTAGACTTCCCGGCCGTGCCTGCCAATGGCCAAGTCACGAGCGCCAACACAGTCTCATTTTCGATGAATCGCAAAGTTGCCTTTGATCCCTCCTATTTGCAATGGACATTCCATATGGCTGGGGGACCGGTCGCAAATGCGGGGTTGAACGACACCGTCGAAGTGGGTCACGTTGTGCTTTTGAACGGCAGCGGCTCCACGAATCCGAGCGGTGTCGGAGTCTTGACCTATAGCTGGGCGTTCACTTCGCGGCCCGCCGGAAGCACCGCCACTCTAGGCAACTCCTCCACCCCTTTCGCATTTTTCACCGCCGACGTCGCGGGCCAATATACAATCCGGCTGACGGTGAGCAACGGAGTGGCCAGCAGCAGCGCGAGCGTGACGATGAGCACCATCGAAACCCCGCCAGTGGCCAATGCACTTCCAAATCAGACGGTAAAGCTAGGCGCCCTGGTGGTTCTGAACGGAAGCGGCTCAACCAGTACCAGCGGCCAGCCGCTCAGCTACTTCTGGACGCCGCTGACCTTGCCGATCGGAAGCACGGCGTCTTTATCGGGAAGCAATACAGTGTCACCCACCTTCGTCGCCGACAAGCCGGGCGTGTACGAGATGCAGTTGATCGTCAACGACGGTTTGCTCAGCAGTCCCGCTACCGTTACCATCACCACCCAGACCGGGACGCCCGTTGCCAACGCAGGCGCTCACCAGGTTGTCGACGTCGGCGCGAATGTGCAACTCAGCGGAGCGGGATCGACAGACCCGAACGGTTTGCCGCTCACCTATGCATGGCAACTGGTGACTCTTCCAGCCGGAAGCACCGCAGTGTTGAACCAAGCCACGACAGTGAATCCGACATTCACCTTAGATCGCGCCGGAACGTACGTCGCGCAGTTGATCGTGAACGATGGGGCTTTGAGCAGCTTGCCTGCCACCGTTACCATTACGACCGAAGCTCCGCTCGCGCCCGTTGCTAATGCGGGAGTGAACAGGACTGTCGCCATGGGCAACCTGGTTACGCTGAGCGGCGGTGGCACCGATCCCCAAAACCGCACACTGACCTACCAGTGGTCCCTGATCAATAAGCCTGCCGGAAGCACGGCAAGTTTATCCAGCTCCGTCATCGCCGATCCTACGTTTATGGCCGATCGTGACGGAACCTACGTTTCCCAGCTCATCGTGAACGACGGCGTGCTGAACAGCGTGCCAGCCACGGTGACCATCAGCACAACATGTTCACAGCCCACCGCCAACCCGGGCACGAATCAGAACGTAAATGTGGGACAGATGGTGACGCTCAATGGGACTGGGTCGGGAGATGTGTGCAGCGATCCGTTGGCTTACTCATGGTCGCTCACAACGCGCCCGTCCGGCAGCGGCGCAACTATTTCCAATCCGGCAACCTCTCAACCAACCTTGACGCCCGACGTCGCCGGCGTGTACGTAGCGCAATTGATCGTAAACAATGGCTTCACTAGCAGTAATCCTGCTACCGTAACGATCACTGCTTCTGGATCAGTTCAACCTATCGCGATGAGCTTCTCTCCCGGCAGCCTCATTGTCAACGGAACGTCCACGCAAAATCTCACGCTAGTGCTTACGGCGGCAGCGCCTCCCAGCGGCGTGGTGGTGAAACTCAGCTCCGGCGCGACGGGCGTTGCTACGGTACCGGCGACCGTGACCGTGGCGGCGAATGCAACCAGCGCCCTCGTTCCCGTGACGGGTGTTTCGGCAGGCTCTGCCATCATCACGGCCAGCGCGGCAAATCACTCCAACGCGACGGCGTCTGTTAGCGTCACCTCAACCGCGGGGATTTCCGTCACCTGGCACGCCGCGTGTTGGGAGAATGCGAGCGTCTTCGGCGATGGAGAACAGGGCAACTTGCAATCCATCAACTTCTCGATAGTCACTCCTGCTCCGGTCGCATTGGAAGGCACGTTGTTCTACACGCCCAATTGCGATCCTAGCCAAGGACAGGACAACCTGAACGACACCGGCGGTACCATTGGAAGCGGTGGCTGGATTTTCAGCTTCATCCACCATCCCAACGAAATACCGTCTTCGGCTCTTTACTGGATCGGCGCGGTAACTCCGGACGGCAAGTGCCCAGCGGGAGCGCCGTGTTCGGGCTGCGTGAACTACACCAAGGCGACCCCGAAATGCCAGTGATCACTGTCCAGCCGCTGTCGCGCTAGGCGGCCGGATGACGGCCAGTCGTCGCTAACCGTGAGACAAACGAGATGCACCGGTAGAAATTCCCAACCTCGCCGGGTTGCCTGACAGTGTCCGCAGCTGAGCACAGAATGGAAATTCTGTCCTCTCCACATGTGAATACGAGTCGCCACTTGTGAGTGGAGCTCCAGTTGCTACATATTCGAATCCGTGTTCCAATACTTTCGCGAAGCGAAAGCTTGAGACAGCTGGACAATAGGGAGAGCCAATGACGGAACTAGACTTTGCGCGTGTGGGAGATGGCACATTCTCCCCCTCTTCGACAGCTCAGATTACGTTGCGGATCAATGGCGCGCCGCACGTCTTGCGAATTGAGCCACGCGTGTCGCTGCTCGACGCGCTGCGGGAGTACTTGGGTTTAACCGGCACCAAGAAGGGATGTAATCAAGGCGCCTGCGGAGCTTGTACCGTTCTTGTCGACGGCGAGCGAACCCTTTCGTGCCTGGGCCTCGCCATTCAGTACGAAGGCACGGAGATTACGACCATCGAAGGCTTAGACATAGCTGGGGCCTTGCATCCTATGCAAGCCGCATTTGTCGAGCACGACGGATTTCAATGCGGATACTGCACTCCCGGGCAGATCTGTTCAGCTATAGGGATGATTCGAGAGTTTCAAAACGGTATGCCGAGCGCGGTGACAAACCGAGTTTCCGCTTCGGTTGCGGAGCTTTCCGACGAGGAAATCAAAGAACGAATGAGCGGGAATCTATGCCGCTGCGGCGCCTATGTCGGAATCTGCGATGCCATTCGCGAAGCGCTCGAATCCGAGGTGTCCCGATGAGGAACTTTGCCTATTCGCGAGCCGAGACCGTGGAAGGAGCCGTGAGTCTCCTCTCACGACACCCCAACTCGAAATTTCTGGGCGGTGGCACCAACCTTGTCGACCTCATGCGTGAAAACGTTGAGCGGCCCGACGCGCTGATCGATGTCACACGCCTGTCACCCGCCAGGACGATGGACGGCGGGATCCGCGAACTGTCCGACGGCGGTCTGGCCATCGGCGCGGCGGTCAGGAATAGCGCAGTGGCGAATGATCGCTTGGTCCGAGAACGTTATCCGGTGTTATCGCAGGCTATATTATTTGGCGCCTCCGGGCAGATTAGAAACATGGCGACTACCGGTGGCAACTTAATGCAGCGCACGCGGTGTTATTACTTTTACGACCAGGCTGCACGTTGCAATAAACGGCTGCCCGGCTCGGGGTGCGATGCAATTGGCGGTTTCAACCGCATGCACGTGATTTTGGGCGCTTCCGATAGCTGTATTGCCACGCATCCATCGGACATGTGTGTCGCCTTAGCGGCGCTCGATGCAACAGTGCACGTCCAAGGTGCGGGCGGCGCGCGCACCATTCCCATCAACACTTTTCACAATCTGCCGGGAGACACGCCGCATGTGGAGACCAGTCTGAGGCCGGACGAATTGATTACAGCGATTCACCTTCCCCCGCTGGCATTCGTGAAGAACTCTCTCTATCGGAAGGTCCGCGACCGCGCCAGTTACGCGTTTGCGTTGGTAAGCGTGGCGGCGGCGCTTGAATCGGACGCCGGAGTCATCCGAAACATCCGCCTTGCGTTGGGAGGCGTCGCGCACAAGCCTTGGCGGGCTTACAAAGCGGAGAACACGATAATAGGCGCGAACGCCACTCGAGAGACTTTTGAGCGCGCGGCTGAAGCAGAGCTCTCCGATGCTCGCGGATACGGTTACAACAACTTCAAGATCGAGTTGGCGAAGCGAACGATGGTGAGCGTGTTAATGGAGTTGGCGGAAGCAGGAGGTGTTCGATGAGCGTCATGCAAAGCATCATGGAGACCATTGCCCAGGCTCTTCCCGATAAGGAAGAGGATCCGCTCATTGGCCGCACTGGCTATGTTGGCAAGCCTCTTGACCGCGTCGACGCTGAGGCCAAGGTGCAAGGTGAGGCGCGATTCACGGCCGAATTCAAAATCGACAACATGGCGTATGCAGTGCCGGTCTACAGCACGATCGCGAAAGGAAAAATTCGCAATATAAATTCCGGGCCCGCGGAAGCGGCCTCGGGTGTGCTGGCCGTAATTACGTACGAAAACATACCCAGGATGAAAGCGCCTCCGATTGTCGATTTTCACAACATCGGCAAGGGCTTTGCGTTGAGCGACCTTCCGATCATGCAAAACGCAGACGTGCATTGGGATGGTGAACCGGTGGCCATCGTAGTGGCCGAAACGCTGGAGAAAGCGGAAGATGCCGCGTCCCTTGTCTCGGTCGAGTACGACGTCGAGACGGCGGATGTTTCGTTCGAAGGTACGAAGCCCAAAGCGGTAGTGCCCAAGGACATCATGGGCGAACCTTCGGAACTCAAGATCGGCGATGCAAACAAGGCTCTGGCTGAGGCGGACGTGAGTGTCGGGCATCTGTACCGAACGCCGCGCTACAACCACAACGCGATTGAGCCGCATGCAACCATCGCCGTTTGGGACGAGCGCGATGGTGTGGCCGTCTTCGATTCCACTCAGTCCGTAAATCTGACCGCTCATACGCTGTCCTTTATCTTCGATATCAAGGTGGAAGATGTTCGGGTGGTCGCGCCATTTCTCGGAGGTGGCTTCGGCGGCAAAATCGGCTGGAGCAATACTCCGCTTTGTGTGGCGGCTGCAAAAGCAGTAAATCGGCCGGTAAAACTGGTGTTGTCGCGCGAGGGGACTTTTCGGATGATCGGCGGCCGCACCATTTCAGAACAGCATGTCGCTTTGGGAGCGCGGAAGGACGGCACGCTGACGGCTCTGATCCATACCGGACTGACGGCCACCGTCTTAAGCGGACGCTACGCCGAGCAATGCACGTTTCCTCCCCGGCACCTCTATGCGGCATCCAACTTTTTTATCGGACAGAAAATGGTCTACCTCGACACTGTCGCCAACACGTGGATGCGAGCCCCCGGCGAATCGATCGGTACGTTTGCTCTGGAATCGGCAATGGACGAACTGGCGCATGAACTGAGGATGGATCCGGTTGAGCTTCGAAGAATCAACGAGCCCGAAAAAGATCCCACCAAAGACACCGAGTTCTCAAGCCGGCACCTGACGGAAGCGTATCGGCGTGGCGCGGAGAAGTTCGGCTGGTATTCACGCAAACCTGAGCTCCGCTCCCAGCGGGATGGAAAATGGATGGTCGGGCAGGGTGTTGCGACGGCCTATTATCCTTATCTCCGTTTTCCAGCTAAAGCTCGGGTGCGGATATGCGCGGACGGCTCGGCGATTGTGCAGGCTCCGGCGAGTGAAATGGGGATGGGTACGGCGACGGTACAGATTCAGCACGCCTCCGATCGTCTCGGCCTCCCACTGCATCGGGTTACCTTTCAATATGGCGATTCCAGTTTGCCCGACACTCCGATGATGGCCGGTGGCTCGAATCAGACCGCAACGACTTTCGCAGCGGTGCGAGCGGCGGTGGAGCAAATCCACCGGGATCTGCTGAAACTGGCGCAGAAGCGATCGGATTCGCCGCTTAAAGATGCGAAATACGAAGACCTGGAAGCGCGTGACGGTGGGTTGTTTCGCGCCGGGGATGCGCGCGGCGAGACCTATGCAGCCATACTGCAGAAGGCTGGCCAGCCGTCCTTGGAAGCTGAAACTTCGTCCGGGCCGCCGCTGGAGATGATGAAATATTCCATGGCATCTTACGGCGCGCAGTTTTGCGAGGTCAGAGTGCATGAAGAAACGGGTGAAGTGCGCGTGTCCCGATGGCTCGGCTCGTTCGATTGCGGAACCGTTGTGAATCCGAAAACCGCTGCCAGCCAGCTGCGCGGCGGAATTGTGATGGGAATCGGCATGGCGCTGACGGAAGAAACGTTATTCGATGAGCGCCGGGGCCGGATTATGAATCCATCGCTTGCCGAGTATCATGTTCCGGTTAACCTTGACGTTCCGCCCATCGAAATCATCTTTACGGGTATACCTGATGAACATACGCCATTGGGCGCCCGTGGAATCGGCGAAATCGGTATCACCGGGGTTGCTGCTGCGATTGCCAACGCAGTCTTCCACGCGACGGGGAAGCGCGTTCGGGACCTGCCCATCACGCTCGATAAGCTGCTGTAAGCAGCTTTCGCTAAAACTGGTCAAGCTGCTGTAAAGCAGCTTTCGGTTCGCTAAACCTGGTCCGGAGTCGCCATCATTTCATTCCGCGGCGGGAACGCTTCTTTAATCTGATACACTGCCCCCTTGAGACCGAAACCCGCCACGGTTGTGGCCCTCTATCCCGGCTCCTTCGATCCCATCACCAACGGCCACCTGGATCTGATCCAGCGTGGATCGGCGCTGTTTGACCGCCTCATCGTCGCCATCCTCCGCAACGATGAAAAGCGTCCGCTGTTTGGTCTCGAGGAACGCATTGAAATGTTGCGCGAAGTGGCCGCCGATTTGCCAAACGTCGAGGTGGGCTCCTTCGGCGGCTTGCTGGTGGATTACGCAGCCGAGTGTGGCGCGAGCGTGATCTTGCGCGGCATTCGCGCGGTGTCGGATTACGAATACGAGCTGCAAATGGCGCTGATGAATCGCAGGCTGCGCCCCGAAATCGAAACCGTGTTCCTCATGGCCGGCGAGGCGCACTCCTTCATCAGTTCGCGCCTGGTGAAGGAAGTGATCCGGCTGGGAGGAAACATCGGGGGTCTCGTGCCGCCCTCAATCGAGGTTAGACTAAAGAGAAGACTCCTCGAAGAAACCGGAGAAGAGTAACTCTATTCATGACACCCACCCTGCATCTAGCCGACCGTATCTCGCTTATCAGCGAGTCCTCGACCATGAAAGTTGCCGCCGATGCCGACAAGCTTCGCCGCGAAGGCGTCGACATCGTGGATTTTGGCGCCGGTGAGCCCGACTTCCCGACGCCCGACAACATCAAGAAAGCCGCCATCGCGGCCATCGACGCGAACTTCACCAAGTACACGCCCACCGGTGGAACGGTCGAACTCAAGCAGGCGGTCTGCGCGCGCCATCATGACGATTACGGCACCGCCTATACGCCGGCGGAGTGTTTAATGACCGTCGGTGGCAAGCACGCGATTTTCAATTTGATGCAGGCGCTCATTCAGGGGGGCGATGAAGTGATCATCCCCGTTCCTTACTGGGTGACATACAAAGACGTTGTGAACTACGCTGGCGGCAAGTGCGTTTTTGTCGAAAGTGACGAGGCCAACGGCTTCACCTTCACCGCCGACGACATTGCACGCAAGATCACCAACAAGACCAAGCTGCTGATCATCAATTCGCCCTGCAATCCGAGCGGCGGCGTGTTGAGCCGCGAAGAACTCGAAAAGATCTATCATCTGGCGGTGAAGCGCGGCGTCCAGTTGATGACAGACGAATGCTATTGCCGCTTTTTATACGACAGCGAGCCGTTCTCGATCGCCGCCATGCCCGGTGCCAAAGAGAACGTCCTGATTGCCGGGTCGCTTTCCAAGACCTACTCCATGACCGGTTGGCGCGTGGGCTTCGCCTTGGCGCCCAAACCGTTGATCGACGCGATGCTCAAGCTGCAAAGCCACACCACCTCAAATCCGACGTCGATCGCGCAAAAGGCCGCCATCGAGGCGTTGCGCGGGCCCCAGGATTCCGTTCCGATCATGCTGGCCGAATATCGCAGGCGCCGCGATTGTGTGGTGCAGCGCCTGCGCTCCATTCCGGGCGTGAAGATCGCCGAGCCGCGCGGAGCGTTTTACGCCTATCCGAACGTGTCCGTAGGTTTCCGCAACGGCATTACGTCGGCCCTGCAGTTTTCGGAGAAGCTGTTATCCGAAGCGCACGTAGCCGTGGTGCCAGGCGAAGCGTTCGGAACCACCGAACACGTGCGCATTTCATATGCCACGTCGATGAAAGAATTGGAACGCGGGCTCGATCGGATCGCCCGCTTTATCACCGAGCGATAAGTGAGTGATAACGGACCCATCCGGCTTCCCACCCGGTTTCTCGAGAAAGTGTGGGGCTCGTCGGATCTTTTGCCCTGGTATCCGGTTTCGGAAAAAAAGATCGGCGAAGTGTGGTTTGAGGCCGATCTGCCGCTGCTGGTGAAGTTTGTCTTCACCTCCGCGCGTTTATCGGTGCAAGTGCATCCCAACGACGAATTCGCTCAGGCGCGGGAAAATTCTCGGGGGAAAACCGAGATGTGGTATGTCATGCGCGCCGAGCCGGGTGCGCGCATCGCGATCGGTTTTCGCGAGTCTCTTAGCCCGGAACGGCTGCGCGAATCGGCGTTGAGCGGCGAAATCGATCGATTGCTGAATTGGTTGGAAGTGCAAGCCGGTGATGCATTCTTCATCCCGGCCGGCACTGTTCACGCCATCGGGGGCGGCTTGGCGTTGTGTGAAATCCAGCAGTATTCCGACGTCACCTATCGGCTCTACGATTACGGGCGCCCGCGCGAACTTCATTTGGACAAAGCGGTCCAGGTGGCATTTACGGATGCAAGTTCACCCAAATCCGTGATGCTCCCCATCGATTGCGAGTATTTCCACACCGAACTCGCACGCACCACTTCGAAGCTGTTGTACAAACCCGAGCCGCAGCGTTTTCACGTCCTAATTTTCGTCAGCGGAATGGGAACCATCGCGGGCCAGCCGTTCCGCGAAGGCGAAGCCTGGCTGATTCCGGCTGGCGGCCACCCGTTCGAAATTGAACCAGGAAATCCGGTGAAGTTCTTGCGGACCTGGGTTCCCTAAGGGTCATCCGATTCCCAGTTCGTCGATCCGTTCCAGCGGCGCGCCGCAAATCCGGCAGATGATAGCCGAGCAATCGCCGCACACCAGCGGATCGGTTACGGCCGTGTGACAGCGCGGGCAATAAAATTCAACTTGCGAACGAGCAACTTCGTCGGGCATTACTGATACACTAGCAACAGAACTGCGCTCGTGACATTGACTCGCGCCGTACTTTGTTTTTGCCTCGTTGCCATCCTCGTTTCCTGTTCCGATAAGCCGCGCCCGGCCGATTCGCTCGGCGATGCGTACGTCGGCCCCAGCACATTGAACCTGCGGCGGGAATTAGCGTTGAAGTCGGCTATTTCGGCTACGGTGAACCACGGCGATAAACTTTCCATTGTTGAGGTCCGGCACCGGCTGGTGAAGGTTCGTACCGAGCGGGGCGTTGAGGGTTGGACTGACATGCGGCAGCTTCTCACTCCCGATCAAATGGCTGCGCTTCGAGATATGGCGCAGAATGCTTCGCATTTTCAGTCGGAGGGGCAGGCCATTGTTTTCGAGTCGCTGAACATGCATACCGAGCCCAGCCGGACTTCTCCCGGCTTCGGGCAGATTCCGGAGAACGCCAAAGTGGATGTGCTGGCTCACAAGCTGACGCCGCGAGTGCAGCACGACGACGCTTTAATGCCGATTGCGGTGAAGCCGGCGCCGATTCGGAAAAAGCCTAAACCGAAAGCTACGCAGACCAAAGTAGGACCGCCGCCGCGTCCACCAGCGCCGAAACTTCCCAGTAATTGGCTGGCGCTTTCGATGCCAAAACCTGAGCCTGCTCCCGCTCCGACGCCCGTTGCCGCTCCGACGCCCGCAGCTCCGCCCGTGGAAGTTCCGATGGACGATTGGAATCTAGTGCGCACGCATGACGGAAAAGTAGGATGGGTGTTGACGCGGCCGCTGAGCATGGCGATTCCCGATGAGGTGGCGCAGTATGCCGAAGGTCATCGCATTACTTCGTATTTCCCGCTGGGCCAGGTAAACGATGACGGCACGGTGAAGAATAATTGGCTTTGGACTACCATCATCAAAGGCGGGCAGCCGTATGAATTCGACAGCTTCCGTGTGTTTGTCTGGAGCTTGAAGCATCATCGCTATGAGACGGCTTACATCGAGCGAAATGTGGTAGGGCATTATCCGGTCCGAGTAACGAATACAGGCGCGGAGCCGAGTTTCTCGGTGGTGGTGGAAGGCGTCGACGGGCATCAGTACCGCAAAACATATTCGTTCGACAGCTATCGAATTCACATGGTGAACCGGGAGCTTTACGATCCAGCGGCAAGATCGGACGCTCGAAAGTTAGCCACCAACGGGAACGCTTCCGAGCAGAGCGCAGCCAAGGTTTCCTGGTACGCGAAATTGAAAGACCGGGTTCACCGGTTCTTGCGATGAAGCGGAACTACTTTGATCTCGAAGAGCTTGGGCCATTGCTTCCCGGTCACAAACAGGCGATCGCCCAAAACATCATAGGCGATTCCGTTTAAAACATCCTCCCGCCCAGTACGTTCGGCGGCCGCCAAGATGCCCGTAAGATCGATCCATCCCAGCACGCGCCCGTCCACGGGAGAAATGCGCGCAATCACGTCTTTTTGCCAGATGTTGGCGTAGATCTCGCCGCGCACCCATTCCAGCTCGTTCACATTAGCCACCGGTTGGCCATGATCGTGAACCGTGATGCGCCGTTTTTCCTGGAGCGTGAGTGGATCCCAGACGCGAATCTGCGGGGTGCCATCGTCCATATAGATATTCTGGCCATCGTTGGTGAGCGCCCAGCCTTCCCCCGGATAGTTGAAGGTCCGAAGCAGGCCGAAACTGGCTTGGTTATGTACGAAGCCGATGTTCGATTGCCAGGTGAGCCGCACAATCTGCTGATTGATGACGGTGATTCCCTCGCCAAAATATTGCGGATCCAGATCGATCTGTTGCAAGACCTGCCCGGTTTCGAGTTTTTCCTTGCGCAGCCAGGAACGGCCTTTTAGCCCCGTGCTTTCATACAAAAATCCCGCTCGATATTCCAAACCTTCGGTGAACGCGTTCGGATCGTGTGGGTAGGAGTGGATTACTCGATAGCCGTATTGGGGAGTTTGCGCGTCCGCGCTCAGTAGGGCGAACAGCAGTCCACATACGATTCGAAAACTATTCATTGGGGGTGAGTCTTATTCGCGGGCTCGGGCTTGGGTACCACTTTGATCTCGAACAGCTTGGGCCAGAGCTTCCCGGTAACGAATAGCCGTTTGCCGAGAGCGTCGTAAGCAATTCCGTTTAGGATATCGGTGTCCTTCTTCTGATCGGCCTTGGGCAGGATGCCAGTAAGATCGATCCATCCGAGGACACGCCCATCCATGGGTGAAATGCGCGCCACACGTTCCGTCAGCCAGACATTGGCGTAAATCTCACCGCGCACCCATTCCAGCTCATTCAGATTCATCACCGGCTCGCCCTGATCGCGCACCATGATGCGGCTCTTTTCCAGCAGCGTCACTGGATCCCAAACGCGGAACTCATCGGTACCGTCGCTCATGTAGATGTTCCGGCCGTCGTTAGTAAGCCCCCAGCCTTCGCCTGGATAGTTGAAGGTTTGCTTTTTGCGCATTGTCAGCAGGCTGTAAATAAAGCCCGTCTGCGTTTTCCAGGTGAGTTCAAAGATCTGCTGGTTCAGGATAGTGATGCCTTCGCCAAAATAGAAGGGATCAACTTCGACCCGCTGTAAAACCTGTCCGGTCTCAAGTTTCACTTTCCGCACACTCGATCGGCCGTTCAGCCCCGTACCTTCGTACAAGAATCCGCCGTGATATTCCAAGCCCTGCGTGAAAGCGGTGGAATCGTGCGGGTATACGTGTACCACCTCATAACCGTACTCCGGTGTTTTGTCGGCAGCGGAAAGAACAATGGCCACGAGGCCGCATAAGATTCGAAATTTAATCATGCAGTAGAACCTTCAAAACTCCCGATTTGGCCGCATCTCTGAATGCTTTGGGCGCACTCTTCAAAGGAAGCACCTCAGATATCATCGCATCGACGCGGACCTTCCGTTGTGCGAGCAGTCGGAGCGCTGGCTCGAAACGGCCGCAGCGCGAGCCAACCAGGGTGATTTCATTGACGACGACGGGCGCCGAATCGATGGATACCAATCCGTGAACCGTGGATTTCATCACGACGGTGCCGCGCGGCTGCGTCATTTGGACAGCCTGCTTGAGGCCTTCGGCCGATCCAGTTGCCTCCACCACGAATTCGTATTTGGCTACGGGCAACTTCTTCGCGATCTCGGTGCTCACGCCCGATTGCCCGGCGATGCGCAGCTTTTCCTTGTGGCGGCCGTAAAGATGTACGTGCGCGCCGTGCGCTTGCAGAACCTGGCTGGCCAGCAGTCCCAGCTTTCCGTCGCCCAGCACGGCTACCGGCGTACCGCGAGGAATGCGAACCTGGTCCAATACTTCGCAGGCCGCAGCCAGCGGCTCGACGAACACGGCTTCCTCAGAGGGGATGGCGCGCGGGACTCGGCGCAGATTTTGCTCGGGCAGCGTCAAAAATTCGCGAAATGCGCCGGGTTGTTTCACGATGCCGAGCACGGTTCGTTTCGNNCACTTTCCGCAGGCCAGATTAATTTCGCCCACCACGCGCTCGCCCACCCAGCTTCGATCGTCGGCCTCCACCACTTCGCCGACAAATTCGTGACCCGGCGTCCCGCGAAAGCCGTAGTAGCCGCGCTGCAGTTCAATGTCGGTGTTGCAGATTCCGCCATAGAGCAAGCGGATTAACGCAAATCCTTCGGGGCGGCGGGGACGCGCCTGCTTGCGCAGCAGGACCTTCCCATTCTCAAGACAAACCGAGACCATATTGGGGATACTCTAATCATGCTAGCTGAGTTGGCGTGTTTCGAGCAGCATTGCCGCGCGCGCTTTCCGATTGACGAGGCCATCTACAATTGCCCCGATTGTGGAGGCCTGCTCGAAGTGGTTTTCAACGAAGAGCGCGTGGAAACGGAGATGTGGAAAAAAATCTGGCGGGCGCGACGCACATCGAACGATCCGCTGGAACAAAGCGGCGTGTGGCGCTACCGCGAGTTGCTGCCGTTCGACGGCCATCATCATCAAGTGGTTTCGCTGCGCGAAGGCAACACGCCGTTGTTAGACGCACCGCGCGCGGCTCGATACGGAGGATTGGATCGTCTGACGTTCAAACATCAGGGATTCAACCCCACCGGATCGTTCAAGGACAATGGCATGACGTGCGGAGTGACGCAAGCCATTCGGCTAGACCGTCAACGTGTGGCGTGCGTCTCCACCGGCAACACGTCCGCATCGATGGCTGCGTATTCGAGCGCGGCAGGCTTGGATTCGATCGTCTTCATTCCGCATGGCAATATTTCATACGGCAAGCTGGCTCAAGCTTTGGAATACGGCGCGCGCACTTTTCAGGTGGAAGCCAACTTCGATCAGATTCTGGNNCCATCATTTTCGAAATGCTGGACCAACGCGATTGGAATCCGCCAGATTGGATTGTGCTGCCCGGCGGCAATTTAGGCAACACGTCGGCATTCGGAAAAGCGCTGCGCGAATTGTGCCAGTTCGGCTTCATCCGCAAGATCCCGCGATTGGCTGTGATCCAGGCCGAAGGCGCGGCCCCGTTTTACG
>PKZC01000331.1 GCA_003132905.1 Bryobacterales bacterium
CTTGGCGATCATCTCGCGCATTTCGCGTCCCAGCGACGTACGATTCATCACCGCTTGCTGCGCGATTGAAATCAGGTTGGCTTCCGCGTAGTAAAGATTCAGGCCTGCGGCCAGCCGGAAGAAGATGAAGCCCATCATCAGGGGCATCATCACGGTCATCATTCTCTGCTGCGCCGGATCCATGCCGGCCTGGGGCGTCATGCGCTGCATGAAGAACATGGTGACGATGATGGCGATGGGCAGAATGTGCCAGGGATCGGCGGCGGACAGGTCGTGGATCCAGAGCCAGGGCGCGTGGCGAAGATCCATGGCTACGTTGAGCATGCGGTAGTAGGCGAAGAGGAAGGGCATCTGGATGAGCAGCGGGAGGCAGCCTCCGATGGGATTGACGCCTTCCTTCTTATAAAACTCCATTACTTCCTGGTTCTGCTCGGCCTTCTTGGGGTCGCGCATGCTGAGACCCTTGTATTTCGCGTTGATCGTGGCGAGTTTGGGCTGCAGGGCCTGCATCTTGCGCTGCGATTTCATGCTCTTCAGACGCAGCGGAAGTAGCACCACGTTAATGGCAATGGTGATCAGAACAATAGACCAGCCGTAGTTGTGAACGAAGTTGTCGTTCACCCAATGCATGGCGAGGAACAGCGGCTTGGCGATCACGCCATACCAGCCCCAGTCGATCATTTGCTGCAGCTTGGGATCCACGCGGCGCAGCAGGTCGATATCCTTGGGCCCGACAAACAGGGTGAAGCGATTCACCGAATCGCCGCCCAGTTCCACGCCCACCCGCATTTCTTCCTTGCCGGCGGGAGCGGGAGGCACATCGTCCTTGATGGTCTGCACCTTCACCTGCGTGTTGTCTTTGGGTAGAAACACGGCTGCAAAGAAACGGTCGTCCAAACCGGCGAAGGAATAATCCCCGGTGGTGATCAGCGGACCGTCCTTAACGGATTTGGCGTCCTTGGTATAGAGCTTGCCCTGGCCGAGGCCCAGCATCGCGGCCTCTTTCGGGTCGAAATAGACGGCGTGCTCTTCCGCTGTGCGATTCAGAACGGTGGCATCTCCAAAGCCGCCGCGCCATTGAATCAGGTGGTCGGTGGGGGTCCCGTTGAGGGACACTTCCGTTTCGATTTGCGAAAGGTAGCCGGCCTTTGAAAACTGCAGGGTCTTCTTCGCGTAGTTCTTCCCATCGGAGAACTCATATTCGATACCTAAACCATTGGCTGCCGGCTTGGCTACGTAGAGGCCGTAATTCAGCGCGTCTGCGGCTTTGTCGTCCCGCAGCACGATGGAAAAAGGGGGCGCCACTTTGGAATAACTTGCTGAGTTTATCAATTCCAATGGCTTGCCTTGCTTGTCGCGATATTTCTTGAGGATCCAACTGCGGACTGTTCCACCACGATTGGAGAGCGTCACCCGATAGATGTCGGTGTCGATGACGAATTGCTGTTCGGCCGTAGCCTCTATCTGCCCGGGCGCTGGTTGGGAACTGGCGGATTGCTGCGTCGCAGGCAGCGGCGCTGGGGCCACGGCGGCCGATTTCGTAGTCGCCGATGCGTTTTGGTCGCTGCTCTTAATTCCGGTCTTGGGCGGCGGGGCCGGCGCTTTGTAGAAATAGGGCGTGAGGAACAGCACCAATCCCAGCAGCACAAACGCCAGCAGGAGCCGTTGCTCCATGGTGAGTTCTTTTCTTGCGGGCTTGTTGGGTTGGTTATCGGCCATGATGTTGCAAATTTCTAGCGGACCGGATCGAAGCCGCCCACATGGAATGGATGGCAGCGCAGGAGCCGACGCAGACCCATGCCGACGCCTCTGAGCACGCCATATCGATCCACGGCCTCCAGCATGTATTCCGAACAGGTGGGAGAAAACCGGCAGGCCGAGGGCAATAGCGGCGACACGAAGCGTTTGTAAAGACGCAAAGTAGCGATTACTGCTTTCTGCATTGCGTCACCAACCGATCCACTTCCCGTCGAAGCTCCTCTACCGGCGCCGCGATCGCGGGACGGCGCGGGTTGATCACAATATCCCATTCCTGCGCCACCTCGGGCAAGCGCACCCGCAGCGCCTCACGCAGCCTCCGCTTCACGCGATTGCGGAGCACGGCTTTACCAAAAGCCCTCGGGACGGTGAAACCCAGACGGGGCCCTTCGCTTCCGGTCCTGGCCACACGCAGGCAAAAGGCGGCAAAATAGCGGCCCGTAAAGCGAGTTCCTTGATTGTAGGCCTTGCGGAAATCGGCGGCTCTCAGAATCCGAGCAGTAGTCGGGAAGCCGACGCTAGTCGGCGTACCGAACGGCTCTCTCGTCGCTAACGGTGAGTTTGTGGCGGCCCTTGGCGCGGCGGCGTGAAAGCACAGCGCGGCCATTTTTCGTGGACATGCGAACTCGGAATCCATGTGTCTTTGCCCGCTTGCGGTTGTTTGGCTGAAAGGTGCGTTTTGGCATTTATTTCCTCGGCCCGGGCAAAGCACCCGAAACGTAGAAGACTAGCAAGTTCCAGTATAAGAGGCGGGTACTGGGGTGTCAAACTTGGCGGCATCTGAAGTAGCGCCAACATCAACCAACAGGCCCGCCACGGTATGCGGGGCAACGCCAGTCATGCGGGATACTGCGCGGCAAGATGCACCCCTCTATCAAGATGCACCCCTCTACAATGGCGGCGGTCAGTGGGAATCGGTGCCTCCAAAATGGAAACTTCACTCTATCTGTGAATCTGTGATTGACAGAATAACACGAAGGATCTAAGATACGAACTGGTATGGAGGTCCTATTCCGGGACGAAACCTACAAGTCGTTGGAGAGCGATCCAAAATTCACCGGCGCTCATTCCGCTGCGATTGTGAAGGCGTATCGGAATCGTATGAACTTCATCAGGCAAGCGCCAGACGAGCGCGATCTGTATGCGTGGAAATCTCTTCGGTTTGAGAAGTTACAAGGGAGTCGCGATCATCAACACTCTCTTCGATTGAACGATCAATGGAGGCTCATCATCGAACTGGAAGGTACATCTCCGAACAAAAAGATTGTGATTGTTGGGATCGAGGACTACCATTAATGCCCATAACAACTAACCCTGAAGCATTCGCGCCGGGCGAATACATCCGCGAGGAGCTTGAAGCGCGTGGCTGGAGCCAGCTTGACCTAGCTGAAATACTGGGCCGACCACCACAGGCTGTAAACGAGATCATCTCAGGCAAGCGGGCAATCATGCCAGATACCGCTCGCGCTCTCGGTGAAGCCCTGGGCACGAGCGCACAGTTGTGGATGAATCTAGAATCCGCGTATCAACTAGCTAGGCTAGCTGGGCGAGATGACTCCGTTTCACGCAAAGCAAAACTTTACGAAATCGCTCCGCTCAAGGATATGCAAAAGCGCGGATGGATTGAACAGTCTTCAAATATCGCAGTCATTGAATCGCAGGTGCTGAGCTTTTACAACATCCCCAGCTTTGACCAACAGATTTATCTTCATCATGCGGCACGGAAGTCTACTGACTACGGATCGATCACTTCTGCTCAATTGGCCTGGCTTTATCGCGCCCGCAATCTTGCACGTGGCATCTCTACAACGGGAGGGTTCTCCAAGGAGTCATTGGCTGAGGCGTTCTTAGAACTTGGCAACCTTAAGGCCTCAGCGGAGGAAGCGCGACGAGTTCCTGCCGTGCTAGCCAAAGCAGGAATCCGCTTCTTGATTGTGGCTGAGCTTCCACACTCCAAGATCGATGGCGTGTGCTTCTGGCTGGATGAAGAATCGCCAGTGATTGCATTGTCGCTGAGATTTGATCGAATCGATTGGTTCTGGCACACGCTGATGCACGAAATGGCTCACTTGAAAAACGGTGAGGGAAAAGACAATCCCACTTTGGACACCCAACTTGTCGGATCAGATGCGCAGCCGTTTGACCAGAAGATGGATAGCGAAAAGACTGCTGATCTATTTGCTACTACGTTCCTTGTCGACCAAGCGAAGCTTGATAATTTTATCGCTAGGGTGCATCCGTTGTATTCAAAAGCCAAGATTGCCGCCTTTGCCCATAAGATACATGTTCATCCTGGGATTGTGGTTGGACAACTACAGCACAAGGGAAAGATCACATACGCGCACAGTCGAGAATATCTGGCGAAGATTAAGCAATGGGTTATCTCATCCGCACTAACGGATGGGTGGGGAGAAGCAGTCGATTTGAATTAAAACGAGCAGGAGCAATACAAATGGCGTACATCTGGCTGACCAGTACATGAGAGAAGCTGGTCGTGCAGAAGTCACAGCACGAGAGATGGCCCTCTGGGCAATACGAAACAGGTATTGGGAACCACAACCTTCCGTTCTGGTTCGGCAGTGCGCGGATGAGTTTTCACGTGCCATGCGCGAGGACTACGTGAAGGACCCTAAGGCGCGGCGGTGAACAGGTGCCACTGTGGGCAGACATTCGCTTGGCTACTCGAAGGCACATGGAAACCGCATTTCAGCAAAGAAGGCAATCGATAGTCGGTGATTGCAAGCAACTAAAGAACGACCTAGACAGCTACAACGAAAACTTCAATACGGCGGATCCGATCCAAATCGTTGTTGATTTTACAGACGATCTCGAAGAAGCCGAGTTATCCGCAGGCATAGGCTAAACTCCCCACCGCGCCTTAGCCGCCTTCTTTGGCTATCGGCTTGTGCTTCTATGGGGTCAGCGCCTCAGACGTGTCAGAACCGCGCCGGAAATCAAGAGCAACTAATTTCAAATGGACCCGTTACCAGGGTCATCTGAAATCGGACAACTTGAAAATACTCGCCAATTCCAGGCCGAACTCGCTGAGCAAGAGTTCGCCGGCGCCCGCTTCCCGATCGATAAGGCAAATCGCGCCCAGTATTTCCATGCCAACCGATTTCGCGTTCTGGATTGCCACTGCCGTCGACCCGCCTTTAGTGCAAACGTCGTCGATGATCACGACCTTTCGCCCCTTAGTCTCCGTGAGCCCTTCCACCAGCTTTTGCATCCCGTGTGGCTTACGGTCCTTTCGGACGATGAACGAATCGATCGGCGTCGGGCGGTCTAGGCTTTCCCTCGCGATAGCAAAGGCAATCGGGTCCGCTCCCAGCGTCAGTCCGCCTACGGCCTCCGGAAACCATTTCTTTTCATCCATTTTTTGCAAGCAGAGACGCCCGATTAGCGGCATCGCCCGGGGATCGCAAGTAGTGGGTTTGCAATCTACATAGACGTCGCTGGTTTGTCCGGAAACGAGGGTAAAAGTACCGAACTGAACGGACTTTTTTTTAAGGATCTCACGAAGCTGATCTAATTCGGTTGCGGTCGAAATCATTGCAGGGAAAACCATGATACCAACACTCAGCCTTCCCGCACCGCTCGCTTGCTCTCAAACTCCCATGCCGTCGCGACAATGTCCTTTATCTCCGTAAACTTGGGCTTCCAACCCAGCGTCCGCTTCAATTTGTCGGAATTGGCAACCAGGACAGGCGGGTCCCCTTCCCGGCGTGGTCCGATCTCATGCGGCACCTTGCGCCCCGTCACTCGCTCCACCGCCTGCATTACTTCCTTCACCGATTGCCCGGCGCCCGTCCCTACGTTGAACACATCCGATGTTCCTCCGGCCAGCAGTTTCTCGATGGCCGCTACGTGAGCTTCCGCCAAGTCGGCCACGTGAATATAGTCGCGGATGCAAGTGCCATCGGGCGTTGCGTAATCATTGCCGAAAATCGTCATCGGCGTTCCAGAGACAACGGCGCGGATCAGCAACGGTATCAGGTGCGTCTCCGGCTCATGTTCCTCGCCCAGCCCCGATTCCGGATCGGCCCCGCAGGCGTTAAAATATCGCAGCGCGATGCTACGCAGGCCGCTGCAGCTATCCATCCAGCGCAGCATTTTCTCCACCAGCACTTTCGACTCGCCATATGGATTCACGGGATCGAAAGGAAGATCTTCGGGAATGGGGACCACCTTGGGCGTCCCATACACGGCCGCCGTCGAGGAAAACACCAGCCGCTTCACTCCCGCCTGAATCATGGCGCACAACAACGATGCGCTGCCACCGTCGTTGTTGAGAAAGTAACTCTCCGGCTTCTTCGTGGACTCTCCCACCATAGAATGGGCCGCGAAATGAATCACCGCGTCCACTCGCTCACGGACGAACAATTCGCTCAGCGCGGCAGTTTCCAAAAGGTTCAGCTTATGAAAAGGGAGCCCTTGGACGTTATGCTCGTGTCCGCGCGACAGATCGTCCACAATCACCACGCCGTACCCGCGCCGTTTCAGAAGATGAGCTGTGACCGAACCAATGTAGCCCGCCCCACCCGTCACCAGAACCTTCGACATAAGGTCTTAGTGTAAAGCGCGGCCGCGTAGCCGTGCTGTATACTCGTTTTTCACCGCGTTTTGCGGTGACCACGGAGGCACATATGCGTGCAATTGACGAACACACGATTACAGAAGCTGCTCTGGAGCAGATGGCATCCACGCCCAATCCGCGCCTGAAGGAAATCATGGCCGTGCTCACGCGCCATCTGCATGATTTCGCGCGCGAGGTGGATCTCACGCCGGACGAGTGGCTGGAAGGCATCAAATTTCTGACCGCGGTCGGCCAAAAGTGCACTGCATACCGGCAGGAGTTTATCCTGCTTTCGGACACCCTGGGTCTCAGCAGCCTGGTGAACGCGCTGCACGATCGCCGCGCCACCGAAGCCGGCACCAAATCGAGTCTCGTGGGCCCGTTCTACCGCCAGGATTCGCCGACGCTGAAGCTGGGCGATACCATTGTGACCAAGCCTACCAACGGCCTGGAAGTTTGTCTTTATGGCCGTGTGTACAACTCCGCGGGGCACGGCGTGCCCAACGCCACAGTGCAGGTCTGGCAGCCGGACGAAACGGGTAACTACGATCTGCAAAAGCACGATCCTTCCGAAATGGATCTGCGCGGCACGTTCAAAACGGATGCCGATGGCCGCTTCTATCTGCGCACTATCGCGCCGCTCGGCTACATGATTCCGATGGATGGCCCGGTGGGCGACATGATCCGCGCGCAGAAACGCCACGGCTACCGGCCCGCGCACATTCACTTCATCATCGGCGCGGAAGGCTATCGCGAAGTGGTGACGGCGCTGTATTTGCAGGGCGATGAGCACATTGATTCCGATACTGTGTTCGGCGTTACGGCATCGCTGATCACCGGCGTAAACGGCAAAGATCCAGCGTCGCCGATTCCGAATCTGCCAACTATCAAGTTCGACTTCCACCTGCCCGCCGCTGCCGCCTACGGCTCAGGACGCGTGGGGGCCGATCCTTCGCAGATCGTTCAGAAGGCCGCTCGCTAAACGGATCGGGAGATCTTGCCGCCGGAGGCAATTGCCGTGCGGTTAGCACCGCATGAATTACTGGGAGCGATGGCTGCGGCGGCCACAAAGCGTTTGGCTACGCAAGGCCATCTTCCAGATTCATCTTTGGACCGGTATCGCGCTGGGCCTCTACGTATTCGTAATCAGCGTCAGTGGCAGCGCCATTGTCTTCCGTAATGAGCTGTATACTTCGCTTTGGCCGGGACCCCGCATCGTTGCGATCGGGAGTCACAAGTTCACGCACGACGAGCTTCGCGACGCCGCGCGCCGTGCGTATCCGCAGTACAAAGTGAGCTGGATCTGGGACTCGAAGCAAGCGAACCAGGCCACCGAAATCTGGATGGATCGGCAAGGTCACAAAAAGCAGCGCCTCTTCGATCCGTACACCGGCCAGGACCTGGGCGAATCGCGCCCTTATTCGATTCAGGTGATGGTTGTTGGATCTGCATGTGAATCTGCTATCCGGTAAAGTGGGACGCCTGATCAACGGCGTGTGCGCGGTTTTTGTCCTAGCGCTGTCATTGTCCGGAGCCGTGCTGTGGTGGCCGGGCATCCGGCGTTGGCGTCGCGGCTTGACAATTCAAGCCACGTCTAATTGGAAGCTTTTCAATTGGGAACTGCACAGCGTGGTCGGCCTGTGGATGCTGCCTGTGGTCTTGATGTTCGCGATGGTTGGCGTGTATGCGGGCTTTCCAGGTCCGTTTCAAGCGCTGGTGAATAAGATCGCGCCACTGGACGTATATCGGCCGATACCGGAAGCCTCGCTCGTGCCGAACATTCCTGTGGTTCCTGTCAGCACGCCCATCCCGAGGCAGCGCTTTCGTCCGAAATACAGCACCGGCGATAAAATCATCCGCTGGTTCAGCTATCTGCATTTCGGCAATTTCGGAGGCTGGCCCAGCAAAGCGCTGTGGGTGATCATCGGACTCGCGCCGGCATTTCTGTTCGTCACCGGCGTGCTGATGTGGTGGAACCGCGTGATTTCGCCCAGCGCGCGGCGTATCCGGAACGCTAGTCGCGCACACGCCACCGGTATATAATCCACCCATGGCAATAAAAAAGCACGTCTTGCTCGCCACCGCGGGACTAGCGGCGGCCGCCCTGGTTTTCGCCGCCGGACGCGTGGATCCGAACAATCCCACCGGCACTCACGGATTGATTGTGATCGACAAAATCGGCAGGCACGTCCGTTTCTACGATCCGTCGACCTTCAAGGAAATATCCAACCTGGAAGTGGGCGTCGCTCCGCACGATGTTGCTATCTCGCCCGATCACAAAACCGCCTATATTCCCGTTTATGGCGACGGCGTCTATGGAAGGAATCCGCACCCGGGCCACACCATAGCCATCATCGACCTGGCGTCCCGGCAAGTTTCGGGAACCATTGATGTTTCGCCGTATCAAGCTCCGCATGGCATTCAGATTGACAGCGCGGGCAAGATTTACGTCACATGCGATTTGAGCCGCAAACTGCTGGTGATCGATCCGGAGAAGCGGAGCATTGAAGCCGCGCTCGATACCGAAGGCACCGGCCATTGGTCGGCGGTCTTACCGGACGCGAGCAAAGCTTACGTCGCGAACAAGAACGACAAGCTGTACGTTACCGTCATCGATCTGAAGAAGCGCGCCATCATCGCGCGTATTCCGGCGCCAAATGGTACGGAGGGCATTACAGCTTCGCCGGATGGCAAATTCGTAGTCGCGGTGGATCACTCCGAACCCAAACTTCTTGTCATTGACCCAACCACCGATACAGTGGAAGTAACCATCCCACTCGAGGGAAACACGAAGGCTTCCTTCAAGCCGCGCTTTTCGCCCGATGGTTCAAAACTCCTGGTCTGCAATATGGCCGAACGGCTGGTGAACATCATCGATGTCGCGGATGCGCACGGCAAGCAGCAGGTGATCCCGGTTGGTAAGGACCCCATGGGGTTCGCATTCGCGCCCGATGGCAAAACCGTTTTGGTGGCCAACCACGGTGACGGCACTGTGTCGGTGATCGATCTCTCACAGAACCGTGTGGTATCCACTTTCACGGGCGGCTCGGGTGTTGAATCGCTGTCCTACTACTGAAGACCTAGCTTCTGGCGTGAGCCGCGGCCACATAGACTCCTAGGCCGATCATGGCTGCCCCCGACGCCGCTCGTTGGCGGCTGCGTAGCTTTGCGCTGCGCTTCATTTTCGATCCCAAAGGTCCCGCGAAACACGCCACGAGAAGATCGGCGCAGGTGTTCAGCGTCACCGATATCGCGCCTAGCAGGAGAAATTGCGCGGCCACATGTCCTTGATGCAGTGAAACGAATTGCGGAATGAACGAAAGAAAGAACAGCGCTGTCTTCGGGTTCAGCACTTCCGTGGTTATGCCTTGCGCCAGAGTGTTGCGGCCGGCGCTCGATTCCAAATCCTGGTCGGTCATTGCTTCATTGCGGCTGCGGATCATACGGTATCCCAAGTAGATCAAGTACGCAGCGCCCGCATACCGGACGGTTTCAAAGGCGATTGCCGAGGCTGCCAGAATCGCCGAGAGTCCGAACGCCGCCGCGCCTACATGCACCAAGCCGCCCAGAAAAGTTCCTGCAGCCGACAACACACCCTCGCGGCGTCCTCCCCGCAAACTTCGCGCCAGCACATAGAAGATCCCTGGTCCGGGTGTAATTGCCAGGATCAGCGCCGCACCGAGGAAGATTGCGAACCGCGATGGTATGACCACACCTCAGACGATACAATCAAAGTAAAAGCGCCGCAAGAATCTAGTCCAAACCCTTGCAGCCCGCGTCCCCATGGAAAAGCTGCATTCACAGCCTGCCTGGCAAGAGATTCAACAGCAATTTTTCGCCATGGGCGAAGCAGCTCCCGTTCTAGCCGGACTTTCCACGCTCATCGAACAAATGACCATCGACGCCTTTCAAGCGTCGCTCGCTACCCTTCCCGATCCCAACATTGCACTGCTTGCGGTGGGTGGTTTCGGACGCCGCGAGCTGTTCCCGTTCTCTGACGTGGATGTGCTGATCTTGATGGAGCGCGAATCCCAGGCCGCGGGCATGAAGAGCGCCCTGTCTGAATTCGTTCGTCTGCTGTGGGACGCCGGTCTGCGCTTAAGCCATTCGGTGCGTACCGTGGCCGAATGCGCCGAGATCCACGAGGGAAATGTCGAACTGAGCATCAGCCTGCTGGACCGCCGCATGTTCAGCGGGTCTGGGGATGTATACGGCAAGCTTCAAAGCAAGCTGCCGGGATTCTTCGAGCGTCAAGGGCGCGTGCTGGCTCGCCACTTGTGCCAACTGGCGCGCGAGCGTCACGAAAAATTCCAAGGCACGTTCTATCATCTGGAACCCAATGTCAAGGAAACGCCCGGCGGGCTGCGCGACCTGCATTTAATCGATTGGCTGGGCAAACTGCGCAAGCCGGATGAGGAAGTGGCCGCACGCCTGATTACACCCACCCGGTTTATTCACTCGCTGCGCTGTTTTTTGCATTATTGGGCGCGGCGCGATCAGAACGTGCTGAGCTTCGAGGCGCAAGAGGCTCTCACCACCCAGCCTTACTTGTCGTTTCGAGAACCGGCCGATCTAATGCGCGAGTATTTCCGCAACGCGCGCGTGATCTACAGTCAGGCCCGCCGCGCGCTGGATGTGAATGAACGGAGCGAAAGCAGCCTGGTGACGCATTTCCGCGACTGGCGTTCGCGGCTCTCGAATTCCGAATTTACGGTTTCGAACGAACGAATCTATCTCCGATCGCCGGCCCTGTTGACGACGGATCCGGCCATTTTCTTCCGCCTGTTTGAATTTGTCGCTCGCCACGGCATCCCGTTGGCGGCGGAAACCGAGCGCCGGTTGGAACAGGCCAGCGGCACTTTCGCCACCTATTGCGAGCGCACGCAGCCTTTATGGCCGATGCTGCACGCGGTTCTCTCGCTACCGCATGCCGCGGCCGCTCTTCGCGCGATGCACGATACAGAGCTGCTGCAGGCTATGTTCCCGGAATGGCGCAACATTTTTTGCCTGGTTGTTCCAGACTTCTACCACCGCTACACAGTGGATGAGCACACGCTGGTGACCATCGAAAAGCTGGGGGAACTGGCGGCCAGCAAAGATTCCGCTCAACGCCGGCTGGCTGAGATATTTTCCGAGGTGGAAGACCTGGCCCTGCTGCGTTTCGCGCTGCTGTTTCATGACACGGGCAAGGGCGCCCGCAGTGGCGACCACGCGCGGCTGTCGGTTGAATTAGCGCGCGTGGCGATGCAGCGCATCCAAATGCGCCCCGAAGAGCAGAGCGCTGTCGAGTTTCTAATCGAGCATCATTTGGATCTATCGGCGGTGATGAGTTCGCGCGATCTCTACGATCCCGCCACGGCCCGCATGCTGGCCGATCGTATTGGCACGCTGGAACGTCTGAAGCTTTTGACGCTCTTGACCTATGCCGACATCTCCGCTGTGAATCCGGCTGCAATGACGCCCTGGCGGCTGGAGCAGCTCTGGGAAACTTACCGCGTCACTCATCAACAGTTGATTAAAGAGCTCAAAACCGAGCGCATCGCCGATGTTCCACCCGATCTTCAAGGCGACTTGGAACCTGCCGGATTCATTCGCGGTTTTCCATCGCGCTATCTTCGCACGCACACCGCCGACGACGTCCGCGCGCATGGCGAGCTCTATGAACTCAGTAGGTCGACTGGGGTAGCGGTGCATATTGACGCTCCCGGCGGGGTACATCGCGCAACCATTGTCGGGAGCGACAGGCCCGCGTTGTTCGCCTCTTTAGCAGGCGCACTGTCCAGCTTCGGAATGGACATTCTCAAGGCGGAAGCTTTCTCGAACGCCGAGGGAGTGATTCTCGACACGTTTGTATTCGCCGATCCCAGGCGCACGCTGGAATTGAATCCTAGTGAAAACGACCGTTTGCGACAAACGCTGGAGGACATGGCGCTCGGACACTTAGACGGCGAGCAACTACTGCGCGGGCGCACGGCTCCCAATCGGATGAAGAAGCGCACCGTGCAGCCGCGCGTACATCTGGATCCGCATGCTTGCGACACGGCAACATTGATCGAAATTATCGCGGAAGACCGGCCTGGTTTGCTCTATGATCTGGCTGCAGCCATATCGACAGCAGGATGTAACATCGACGTGGTACTCATTGATACAGAGGGCCGCAAAGCAATTGATGTGTTTTATGTTGCATCCAACGGCGGCAAGCTTTCATCCAATAAAGCGAACGTGCTAAGTGAAACATTACTAAGCCTTTGCTAACTTTAATGGCGTCGGGGGTAACCTTTCGCCACTTTCAGCCGTAGTTACTAGTGTGGCCTGTACGCAAGACCGACACCCACACTCCTCGTAGAGCTGTACCACACGCATTAAATCTAAGGAGCTAAAAGCTAAATGAAGATGAACAAACTGATGCTAGGAGCTTGTGTCTTTTCGCTTGGAATCGCCACCGCTGCCTCCACTTATCATGTCAGGATCGCTGATCCTACGTGGGTTGGCCAGAGCGAACTGAAACCTGGGGAGTACGAAGTCCGGGTGGATGGCGATAAGGTTACATTCAAACAAGGCAAGAACGTCGTGGCGGTAACGGCGAAGGTTGAGACCAATGCCTCAAAATATTCCGACACCCAGATGGATGTCAAAACCGAAAACGGCCAAGCCAAGCTGCGAGAGCTTGACTTAGGCGGTACGAAATCGAAAATCATGCTGACCGATGCTTCCGCTGTAGAAGCCGGCGGTACTAAGTAACTTACTAACTTCCGCCGGAGTAGAAGCCTTATGGAAGCGCGAATACCACTAAGGCTTCTGCTCCCGGCGTCGCATCATCCAGCGTTCCATTCCCACCGGCCACGATAGCCACGTATTGCTTCCCGTTCTTGCCTGCGTAGGTAACCGGGACTGCGTGTGCGCTCGCGTCTAATTTCGCGGCCCACAGTTCCCTTCCGTCTTTGGAATCAAATGCGCGAAAGCGGCGATCGTTGGTGGCGCCGATAAATACCAAGCCTCCGGCGGTCGCGATGGGTCCACCGAGATTCAACCGGCCGGTATTTCTATTGGCTCGGGGCAATTCGTCGGTCACGCCCAGGGGAACCTGCCAGGCGAAATCACCAGTGCGCGCGTCTACGGCGATCAGCCTGCCCCACGGCGGCTTCTGACAGGGCCACGCACGCTCACCCGAGTGCGGAATGTTTCCTATTTTAGGATCTCCCTCGCTCCAATGGAAGCGCGACATTGGCCCCACGATGCTGTTGCGGTCAAACAACACTCGCGATCCTTCCGGTTTCTTCTCAATCCATCCCAGGCTGGCTTCGTCGTTCGAGTTCACGAACACATATCCTAATCCGGGGTCGGCTGCCGCGCCGCCCCAATTCACGCCGCCGATGGCGCCAGGAAAAATGATGCTCGAGGCCGGTTTCGCCCCAGCCTCGCGATAGACGTACGGCGTGAACGGACCCTGGTTGTAGAATCCTCCGCTGCGGGCCTCGAGTCCGCGGCAGAATGTTGCATGCTCGGCGGTGGTATCGTCGGCCGAGACCATGTCTTCGGGCCCGTAACTCATGCGCGCCAATGGTGGCGGTTTCAGCGGCACGGGCTGCGTCGGCGAACTCTGCTCGCCGGGCACTTTGCTTGGGAGCACCGGCTTCTCATCAATGCCGAACACGGGCTTGCCAGTCACGCGATTTAGGATGTACATGTAACCGGTCTTGGCGGTCTGCGCGAGAATTGGGATCTTCGTCCCTTTCACCGTCACGTCGAGCAGCGTCGGCGGCGCGGGCAGATCGAAATCCCAAAGATCGTGATGAACCACCTGGAAATACCACTTCATTTTTCCAGTCTCGGCATCGATGGCTACAACGGAGTTTGCGAAAAGATCGTTCCCCTTGCGATCGCCGCCCCAAAAATTGGTGTTGGGTCCGCCGAACACGGTATAGAGAATGCCTCGCTCGGCATCGACGGTCAGAGAGAAGCCCCAGTTGTTTACGCCAGACCTGTTTTTCCCGCTTTCACCTTCCCAGCTGTCATGACCGAATTCGCCAGGCCGTGGCACGGAATGGAAATCCCATACCTTCTTGCCGGTGCGTGCATCATAAGCGCGCGTGTCGCCGGCTGGACCAGTGGCCGGCATCTCGGGGGTGTTGGCACCCACCAGCAGCAGATTCTTGTAAACCACCGGCGCGGAATTGTATGGCACGGTCATCTCGACGGTGCCTTCATTACCAAATCCTGGATCGATTTTTCCGCTGTCTGCATTCAGCGCGATCATCTTGCTGCCAGTGGTGAAGATGACGCGGGGCGGGTTGCTCTTGTCGCCCGGCCAATATGCCACTCCGCGCTTCGAGGGCGCGCCTTCCTTCAGCTCGTATCGCCAAATTTCCTTGCCGGTCTCTGCATCGAGGGCGGTGACGTAATGAAAAGCTGCCAGATACAGCACGCCATTCACAACGACGGGCGTGAATTCGGAGCCCGCCTCGTTGCCGTTTGCTTTTCCCAAGTTGTAGGACCAGGATTGCTTCAACGTGCCGACGTTGGTTGTATCGATCTGGTGCAACGACGAGAACCGGGTGCCCGCAAGGTCGCGATTGTACATGGGCCAATCGCCGGCATTTGTTTGCGCGCGCATGAAGGGCGACAAACTCGCCGCCAGAACGCCCACCAGGATCGCGCCAAAACGGGTCAGACTCAGCTTAGCCATGCGATTGTAACCTCTAGCCTTAACGGCAACGTCGTTCAATTGACATATCATAATAGATCGCTGCTTGTCGGGTCCCCGAGGAGGGTTTTAGGCAGATGTCCATTTTGAGTATGTGCCAATGGTTGCAAGACACCAATATCGGCACATCCATCCGCGAATCGATCTGGGTGTTCCCGATCATCGAAACCACCCACGTCCTCGGCCTTTCCATCTCCGTCGGCTTGCTGTTGGTCTCCGATTTGCGCCTGATGGGATATATCATGAAGCGCCGCCCTGCTTCGGAAGTCTACGAACAAATCAAACCTTGGATGTTCACCGGTTTCACCATTATGACGATTACCGGCATTTTTCTATTCTGGTGCCAGGCAGTGAAGGCGTACAACAGCATTTTTTTCAAGACCAAGGTGATTCTCCTGATTGTCGCGGCCATAAACGCCATTGCGTTCGAGCGCGGCATCTATCGCAAAGTGGACAAGTGGGATAATGCGCTTGTTCCGCCCATGGAAGCACGCGTGGCGGGTTGGGCTTCGCTGATTCTTTGGGTGGCGATCATCACTTGCGGCCGCACCATGGCGTACACTTTTTAGGACCAGCAATGTCGGCTATCATCCCTTTCTTTCAATGGTGCGATAACACGATGGTCGCCCAGGCCATTCGTAACTCGCGAGTGGCTTTCCCGGTTATCGAGAACTTCCATCTCTTCGCTCTCACGGTTCTGCTCGGCTCGCTGGTGGTTCTGGTGCTGCGCCAATTCGGCCTGATATACAAAGCGCAGCCGATCTCTGAAGTTGCCTCGGCGCTCCGTCCGTGGAACCGCTGGAGCCTTGCCGTGATGCTTACTTCCGGGGTTTTGCTGTTCCTATCGGAAGCCATGAAATGCTATGGCAATACATCCTTTCGCTGGAAAATGCTCTTCCTGTTCTCCGCCTTGTTGTTCCAATTCACTATCTACAATCGGGTGGTGGCGTCGGAAGGCAAGTCCGCTTCGATAGGTGGAAAAATCGCCGCCGCCGTGGCGCTCTGCCTGTGGTTTGGAGTGGGTTTGGCGGGCCGCGCCATCGGCTTTCTGGGCTAGTTCGCTGCGTCGCCAAGGTGTATAATTCTCCTCGGCTATGCACGGAAATAATCACCTAATCAATCGCCGGTCGTTTCTCGGCGGAAGCGCGCTCGCCGCAGGCATCTTGCTGCGAACGCCGTCTTTTGCGGCCGCCGCCAAAAGCGATTCTTCCGGTCCAGTGGTCGAAACCACAGCGGGCAAAATTCGCGGGACCGTTGAGGACAAGGTGAGCGTTTTTCGTGGCGTTCCGTACGGCGCTTCCACCGCCGGCTCGGGCCGTTTTATGCCACCGGAAAAGCCGCAGCCCTGGACAGGCGTCAAGGACACGCTGGAACTCGGCCATCGCTCGCCGCAGGGTCCTTCCACTCTCATCCCTGAGGTGGCCGCTGTCGATGTGGGCGAACCCGCTGGTGAGGATTGCCTGGTATTAAATGTCTGGACTCCTAACGCGGCAACGTCCGCACACAAGCGCCCGGTAATGGTTTGGCTGCATGGCGGCGGTTTCACCTCCGGTTCCGGCGGTTTCAAGATTTACGACGGCGTCAACCTGGCGGGCAAGCACGACGTGGTTGTCGTTACGATCAACCATCGGCTGAACGCCTTCGGTTATCTTTACCTGGCCGATCTGGGTGGCGCCAAGTATGCCAACGCGTCTAACGTCGGAATGCTCGACATCGTAGCCGCTCTCGAGTGGGTGCGCGATAATATTTCGAATTTCGGCGGCGATGCGGGGAACGTCACTATTTTTGGTCAGTCGGGCGGGGGCGCGAAGGTTAGCACGTTGCTTGCGATGCCTGCCGCGAAAGGCCTTTTTCATCGCGCCGTGATCGAGAGCGGAGCATCGCTCAGAGGCATTCCCCGCGAGGCAGCCAACAAATCCACCGAAGCATTTCTCGCCAACGTTGGTTTGAAGCCGAATCAGGTAGATGAGCTGCAAAACATGCCCGTCGATCGCCTGGTGCAAGCGCTGGCTGGCGGGCGCTTCGGCGCCGTGGTGGATGGCAACACGCTGCCGGCCAATCCGTTCGATCCTGCCGCTCCTGAAATTTCGGCGAATGTTCCGCTGCTGATTGGCACGGTGCAGACCGAGGTGACTTTCTTCCCAGGCCAGCAATTAGATCCCATCGACGAGGCTGCGATGCGAGCGCGCGTGAAGCAAACCTTCCATGCGAGCGATGCCGATACCGATAAGATCATCGCAGTCTACAAACAGGTGGACCCAGCGATCAGCAACATCGACCTCGCGCTTGAATCCGCTTCCGATTCCTTTGCGTGGACCAACGCGCTCACGGCCGCTGAACGCAAGGCTGCACTGGGGAAGGCTCCAGCTTACATGTACTACTTCAAGTGGCGTTCGCCCGTGCGCGACGGCAAACTGAAAGCCATGCATTGCATGGAAATCCCATTTGTGTTCGACATTCCGGATGCGGGCAAACCAATGACCGGATCAGGCGAAGACCGCTATGCGCTGGCGTCGAAAATCAGCGGCGCGTGGGTGGCATTCGCGCGCGCCGGCAATCCCAGCCAGAAGGGCTTGGCTTGGCCCGCTTACAACACAGCCAAGCGCGCCACCATGATCCTGGATGACAAGTGCGAAGTGGTGGACGATCCTCGCAAGGAAGTTCGCCAGGCGCTAGCGTCGCTCCCTGCATGATTTCGGCCGCCCGTCCGGAATTTTATCAACGCATCGCCAAGCTCAACGCAGCGCCGCTGTGGGAGGTGTTGAGCGAAATCGTCGGTGCGCAGCCGCATCCGGCATCCGTTCCGGCGCTTTGGCGCTATGAAGAGCTGCGGCCGTTCCTGATGGAATCGGGCGCATTGATTACCGCGCGTGAGGCTGAGCGCCGAGTATTGATGCTCGAAAATCCCGGCTTCCCGGGCGCGTCCCGCATCACGCAGAGTGTTTATGCCGGATTGCAATTGGTGTTGCCCGGCGAATTCACTAACAGTCATCGTCATGCGGCATGCGCGCTGCGCTTCATCATCGAAGGCGAAGGCGCGTACACAGCCGTGGATGGCGAGCGTGTGGACATGCATCCGGGCGATCTGATCCTGACTCCTTCGTGGACTTTTCACGATCACGGCAATCCCGGAAATTCGCCGGTCATCTGGCTGGATGGGTTGGACATTCCGATCGTCAATTTCTTCGACAGCAGCTTCGCCGAACATCTTCCCGACGAGGCGACACAAGACTCCGTTGCCGCTACTTCGTCGGCTTTTGCGTTCCCCTATGCGCCAGCACGCGAAGCTCTAGCCGAGAACAAATCGCTGCATCCTTGTCATGGCGTGAAGATCGAGTATCTGAACGCGAACAACGCCCCGGTAACGCGCACTCTCGGTGCATTTTTGCAACGGCTTCCGGCCGGCTTTCAAGGCGAGCCGTATCGTTCCACCGATTCCACCGTCTATTGCGTGGCCGAAGGTAGTGGATCAAGCCGCATCGGCGATCGCTCGTTCCCCTGGTCGGCGCGCGACATTTTCGTCGTGCCCTCCTGGTACACCGTGTCGCACCAAGCGAACGAAGAATCGATATTGTTCAGCTTCTCCGATCGTCCTGCGCAAAAGGCGCTGGGCCTGTGGCGTGAACAAGCTCCCGCGTTAGCAGAACTTCACCCTCGATGAGGCTTTGCTTCCACAGCTCGCGCAGCGAATATCCACCCGCGCGAAATACCATCCGATGCTGCAACCACAGCAGCAGCGTGGTCGCCTGAAGCAGACCGCGATGCAGCACGCGAATCAGGCCGCGTAGCATTGCCGCCCGACGCGATCCCAAGTGTCCAAAAGTGAAGGCTTGAAAGCGCAGATGCTCGGTTTCCTCGGCCAGGATGCGGTTACAAATGGACCGCAGCAACGGCGAGCCGGTAGCATCCCGCAGCGCTGTGTAATAGGGAATCGCCAGCACCTCGGCGGTCGCCAGTACGCGCATGCGCATCTCCAAGCTCGCCAAGCCGCGCAGCCGCCGGAACGCCGCATGCGCCCAATGCCGGCGCAAACAGCTGGCGCCCTGCGTCGCGAGAAAACGGCCCAGCAATTCGCTGTGGCGCTGCTCTTCTTTAGTGAAAGCCCCAGCGCCTGGACGTAGTCGGCGTCCTCCGTCTTGGCCCGCTCCAGCAATCGCTTGCCTTGCGCGTTTTCGCCCAGCTGAAACTGTTGGATGGATCCGATCACCAGGGCCCGTTCGACGCCGCTCAACTGGTAGCCATCTAGAACAGCTCGAAGGCGCGCGCAATCAGCTCGTACGAGCGCTTTCGCGCCACATGCGAATGCATGATGTTGACGACGAACACTTCCTCGGCTTTGTAATCGTCAGCAACTTCTTCGATCATCGATCGAACCTTCTCTTGCGTTCCCACAATGATCCGACGCCCTACGGGCAGCGTCTCAGCCGCGACGCCTTCCCTGGCCAGAAACGCCAGTGCGTTCTCGGGCGACGGCACCGGGATCAATTGTCCGCGATACAACATGATCATCAGCATTCGCATGCTCGACGCCAGCCGCTGCGCTTCTTCTTCGCTGTCCGCGCAAATTGCCCAGGTAGCCACAGCCACGCGCGGCTGCTTCAATCGGGCCGACGGTTCAAAGTGCTCCCGATAATACTCCGCGATTGCTTCGCCGGTGGGATTGATGAAGTCCGCAAACACGTACGGCAGCCCTAGCTCAGCCGCCCAAATTCCGCTTTGTGCCGACGATCCCAGCAGCCACGGTTCCGGGCTCTCGAAGTGCAGCGTGCCCAATTGACGGAAGGGCCCCGTCGACGGCCCGCGATTCTCCAGGTACGCTAGCAGCTCCTGCAATTGTTCGTGAAAATCGTCCGGCGAGGGCTGCCGCCGATCGCGCTGCAAGGCATATGCGATGCCCGAACTGGTACCCGCGGCGCGCCCCAGCCCCAGATCGATTCGTCCGGGATATAAAGCACTCAGCATGCTGAATGTTTCGGCCACTTTCAGCGGGCTGTAGTGCGGCAGCATCACTCCGCCTGTGCCCACATGCAAGCGCGACGTCGCCGCCGCCACCGGCCCCACCATCACTTCAGGACTTGCATCGGCGAGCCCCGGCGTACCGTGATGCTCGGCCAGCCAATAGCGCTGATATCCGAGCTGTTCGGCCCAACGCGCCAGATCGATGGTATTACGCAATGCATCGCCGGCCGTAGAGCCCTCGGCGATCGGCGATTGATCCAGTACACTCAGCAGCACTTATTTCGAACCATCCGGAAGGGCGAACACCATCACAGTCGATCCATTGCGCCACACTTGATCCGGGAACAGCGCTTGGGTGGCAGCGCCGATGTTCGTGACCGGCCAACCCGTCGGCGTCGCGATGTACTGCCTCCCGTTCACAGAGTAGCTGATGGACGATCCGCGATGCCCCGCGCCCGTTTGGAAGCTCCACAGCTTCGCGCCCGTGCGTGCATCCAGCGCGAAAAACTCGCCCTCCGGATTGCCGGTGAACACCAGATCGCCCGCTGTCGCCAGCATCGAGGCCAGCAGGACGTACTTGTACGGATAGCTCCACACGCGCTTGCGAGTTACCGGATCCCACGCATCCACGTGGCTGTAGGTCTGGCGATTCGGCGGCAGCTTCAGATCCCAACTCCCGCTCATGAAGAAACGGCCTTCGTCTGCCTGCTGGTGTTCGGCCGCGATGTCGACGCAAATTTCTAGCGTAGGCGTGTAGATTAAACCGGTGCGCGGCGAGTACGCCATTTCGTTCCAACTTTTCGCTCCCGCGGGTGTTGGACAAAAGTTCATCGTCTTGCCGACCTCGGGCTCGCGTCGGCCCACTAGCTTTCCATCTTCGGTAACGCCCGAGATCCAGGTCTGCACTTCCGGAACGCTGAAGACGCCGACAAATTCTCCCGTGGCGCGGTCCAGAACAAACGTTACGCCGCTCTTGTTCATGTGAACCAGAAGCTTTCGCAAACGGCCGTCCACTGTGCGATCCATCAGAATGCATTCATAGGCCGAATCAAAATCCCAAACGTCGTTGGGGACTTCTTGAAAATGCCAGCGCAGCTTGCCGGTATCCGGATCGAGCGCCACCACGCTTGCGGTGTAAAGGTTGACGTCTTTCTTCTCGCCCGAATTACGATCGCCCGCATAGAAATCGCCGGCCGCATTGCCCGTGCCCCAATACAACAAATTCAGCTCCGGATCGAATGAGCCGGTCAGCCATGGCGATCCGCCGCCTGTCTTCCAGCTCTGGCCCTTCCAGGTTTCATGCCCTTTTTCGCCAGGCCCCGGGATCACGTACCAGCGCCACGCCAGACGCCCGGTTTTCGCGTAAAACGCCGTTAAATAGCCGCGATGCGCGTTGTCGCCGCCCGATCCTCCGACCACGATTTTGTCCTTCACCACCAGCGGCGCCGACGTGATACTGCATCCGCATTGATTCGAATCGTCCACGTTCACGCGCCACAGTTCATGGCCGGTCTTTTGATCGATGGCCACCAGCAAATTGTCGGGCGTTCCCAGAAACACTTTGCCGTCGCTCACCGCCAGGCCACGATTGATACGAAACGCCTCGCCACCCGATCGGCCAGCGCTTGCCGAAAGCGGATATTTATAGCGCCAGATCAAGCGCCCGGTGGCTGCATCCAGGGCGAACACCTGCGCGTACGCAGTGGAAACGTACATCACTCCATCGATTACGATGGGCGTCGATTGCAGACTGTCGCCATAATCGCCGGTCTGAAACGCCCACGCGACGCCGAGCGTTTTCACGTTCGTGGTGTTCACCTGATCGAGCGCGCTATAGCGCCAGGCGAATTGCGATCCGCCGTGATGCGGCCAATCTGCCCGCGCCGGTCCTGGGTCCTGCGCGGAAGCGGCGACCACTAAAACGGCGGCCAGCGAACCCAACAAAAATCGCATGGTGACTATCATATTCCATGCGGCTGAAATTCCGACCCGCGTGATACAATTCAGGCGTTCATGAGCAACACCCTTTTTCCGACGTCTTTGGTGGGATCTTACCCACAACCCGATTGGCTGATTGATCGCGCCCAGCTTTCTCATCGCCTGCCGCCGCGCGTGCGGGCCACCGATCTTTGGCGCATTGCGCCGGAATTTCTCGAAGAAGCGCAGGACGATGCCACCATCCTCGCCATTCGCGCCCAGGAGCGCGCGGGTCTCGACATCATCACGGACGGCGAAATCCGCCGCGAGAGCTACTCCAACCGCTTCGCCACTGCGCTGGAAGGAATTGATCTGGATAATCCCGCGCAAGTGGTGGCGCGCTCGGGCAAGTTGAACTACGTGCCCCGAATCGTCGCGAAGATCCGGCGCAAGCACGCGGTGGAAGTGCGCGACATCCAGTTTTTGCGCGCCAATACCGATCGCCGGGTCAAGGTAACGGTGCCCGGCCCATACACGATGTCGCAGCAGGCCCATAACGATTTCTATAAGAGCGAAGAAGAGATGGCGATGGATTACGCCGCAGCGGTGAACGAAGAAATCAAGGATCTTTTCGCCGCCGGCGCAGACATCGTGCAAATCGACGAGCCTTATATGCAAGCGGTGCCGGACAAGGCGCGGCAGTTTGGATTGAAAGCTCTCAATCGGGCGCTCGAAGGCGTGCGCGGCGAAACCGCGATCCATCTGTGTTTCGGCTATGCGGCGATGGTTGCGAATCGGCCGTCGGAATATCAGTTCCTCAGTGAGCTTGCCGATGCGCCGGTGAATTGCATCTCCATCGAAACCGCGCAGTCGTCACTCGATTGTTCGGTGCTCGCCAAGCTGACCGGAAAAAACATTATCCTCGGCGTGCTGGATCTTTCCACCAATGAAGTGGAAACGCCGGAAAAGGTGGCCGCCCGCATTCGCCGCGCACTGCCGCACATCAGCGCCAATCGTCTGATCATCGCGCCGGATTGCGGCATGAAGTACCTTCCGCGAGACGTTGCTTTCGGTAAGTTGAAAGCGATGGTCGCCGGAGCCGGCTCAGTCCGTGCGGAACTGGGCGACCGCCAGCTTACATCTCAAATCGCCTGAATCATTTATGGTGCGGGCGCGAACGCGCCCTCGGCATCCGGGACGCGTTCGATGTGCACGTACATGGGGCCCACGCCCAGCGTGCCCACCAGGAACCACGTAAAGCGTCCCCCGCGATTCACGGTCTGAAATCGAACGTGCTGGCCGGGAGTGGCGTCGAATTCCACTGTCTTCCAGTTCCACGTGTTGTCCACCTGCAACCGATGCCGACCCGGTTCCACGATCCGCGATATCTCATCGCCGTGCATCAGTTCTCCCAGTCGCTTCCCATCTAACTTCACGATAATCTGGCGCTGCTTCACATCTTCGGGAGACGTGCGGCTGATGGTGACTCTGGACTCCACGCTTCGAGTATAGATCCCCGCCTGCCTGCCTGCGCTGCGTGATAGAATCAGGTCGGTTGAGAGGTGATATGAAAAAACTCGCTCTTTCGATTTTCGCCATTTTGGGCGCCATCGCTATTCCCGCCCTCGCGCATCACGCCTTCTCGGCGGAATTCGATTTGAACAAGCCTGTCACCGTGAAGGGTGTCGTCACCAAAATCGAGTGGATGAATCCCCACGCCTGGATCTACATCGAGATGAAAACCGACGCCGGCGTCGAGCAATGGCAGTTTGAAACGGGCGCGCCGATTGAACTGGTCCGCCGAGGCTGGCGCAAGAACGATCTGAAAGTGGGCGATGAAGTGACGGTGCAGGGCCTGCGCGCCAAAGACGGAACGAACACCGCCAGCGCGCGCCTGGTTACCTTGCCCGGCGGCCGGAAGGTTTTCAGCGGCGCGGTCGGCGATGACCCCACCGCTCCTCCGCCCCCACCACCTTCCGCGACTCACGAATAGCAGGGCGCTCGTCCGGCTTAGTAGTTTCTGGCTTGCTGATTTCCGGATAGACCACGCGGTCTAAGAAGAGCCCGGAAGCGGGAGCAGTCCAGGCAGCAACATCTAACTTTGGGTCCGGTTTGCCTTCCAGCAAGCGAGAAAAATCGTCCGCGGTTATCTCTCCTAGCCCCAACTTGACCAGTGCGCCTACCACTCGCCGCACCATGCGCCAAACGAAGTGCGATGCGGTGATGCGGAAAACAATCAAGTCGCCTTCGACCTCGATCCCGGCATCCTCCACAACCACGACAGGCGATTCATCCGGACGCGTCTTATCCGCGGCACGAAACGCGATAAAGTTGTGACGCCCAATCAGCATTCGCGCGGCGCTGGACATGGCCGCAATATCCAGCGGCTCTTTCACCCACCAGACAAATTTCTTGAAGAACGCCGTGCGCCGCGCTGAGATCTGATAGATGTACGTCCGCGCAATGGCGTCATGCCGGGCGTGAAAATTCGGCCCAGCCTCAGCCACATCCAGCAGACACACGTCGGAGGGCAACCGGCTATTCATCGCCCGCAAGATCTCATCCGGCTTTGGCCAGCTTCGTTTGTCCTCTTCTTTCTTCCTGCGCACCCGCAGATGCGCCACCTGCGCGCGTGCGTGTACGCCGGCGTCGGTCCGTCCCGCCCCTTGAATCTCCACCGTGCCGTCGAAGAATTCCTCGGCCGCGTTGCGAAGCTGGCCCTGTACGGTTCGCGCGTTTTGCTGCTCCTGCCAGCCGCTATACTTCGTTCCGTCGTATTCGACGGTCAGCTTCCAGCTCTTTTGCGCGTCCCGCACTGTGCGCTTCTCAGGGGTTTTCGACTCAGGGGTTTTCAACTCACTAGTACATCGTACAGTT
>PKZC01000317.1 GCA_003132905.1 Bryobacterales bacterium
GCCTGCGGAACAGGCGCTCGATCTCGTTGCGTTTCTTGTAGAGGGCGCGGTCGTATTCCCAGGGTTCGATGCGATTGGACTTCGGCGGAACCACCGGAACCATGCCCAGGCTGAGCACCAGTTGCCGGGTCTCGTCGCCCTCGTAGGCCCGATCCATCAGCATCGGCAAGCCTTCCGGCATCGGCCCAAGCTCGGTCAGCAGGGCGCGTCCTTCGGGCGCGTCGTGCGCATTGCCGGGCGACAGGGCGAAGGTTATCGCCGTTCGAGCATTCGCGGCAACCAGATGAATCTTGGTGTTCCATCCACCGCGCGATTTACCGATGGCTTGCGGTCCGTTTTTTTTAAAGCCCCAGTTCCGTCGGGATGCACTTTCACCGAGGTCGAATCCAAACTGAAAGCTTCGATCTTGATGCGTAGTATCTGCTCTTGCTGCAACTTGGCAAACACCTGATCCAATACACCTTTCTTGGCCCAACGATTCATGCGCACATAGATGCTGTGCCAGTTGCCAAACCGCTTGGGCAATCCGCGCCACTTACAGCCATGCTCGGCCACGTACAAAATGGCGTTTAACAAGACCAAATTCTCATGCCGCACATTGCCGCGTTGCACCGGCAAGCAATTCTGGATTCGCTCATACTGCTCAGCAGTAATTTCCATGCCACGCATCTTACCCGAGGATTGTTGACTTAGTGTGAACACGCCCTAGTTCACTGGGTTTCGCGCCAGGATCTGTTCCAGAATGCCGGTGGTGGAATAGCCAGGCTCGAGCGGCAACGCCAGCACTTTGCCACCGGAGGCTTCCACCTCTTCGCGGCCGGCGATGAAATGCGTCCAGTCGGCGCCTTTGATCAGCACGTCGGGAAGCACGGCGGCGATCAACTCGCGCGGCGTGTCTTCATCGAAGAACGTGACGGCATCCACGGCGGCCAGGGCCGAGGCGAGTTCGGCGCGCTGCTCCTGCGAAATAAGCGGACGCGTGGGACCTTTCAGGCGCTGCACGCTCGCGTCCGTGTTCAACGCCAGAATCAGGACGTCGCCCAGCGTTCGCGCCGACTCAAGCAAGCGGATATGGCCGGGATGCAGAACGTCGTAGCAGCCGTTGGTGAAGACGACCTTTTTGCCCGCGCGCTTCCAATCGGCGCGCAGGGCGATGAGTTGTTCTCGAGTGTAAATAGGGCCCAAGAGCCTATGTTAACGTGACCGGCCGGCCATTCGTTTTCTTGGGAGGAACGGTCGGCCGGACCCGGTCATTGGGTGAGCAGAATGGTGGCCGATGCGATCGACTTCTGATCTTCCACCGAGGTGCAAGGCGTGAGTGTATACGTGCTCAGCGCGGCGGCTGGCGTTGCTTCGTACGGGGATTCAGTCAGGAAGCCGCTCCAGTTTGGCGGCGTGGTGGTTTGATCAACGACGGCGTGTTCACCGCCGCTGAATCTGATGAGGTTTCTTGCCATGCCTCGAGTTTATGGCCCGCGTTCCGGTGATACCGCAGGCTGGCGCGTGTCCCCAGGCGATTGTCACCGGGCGATTGGTGAGAAGCCAGAACGATTTAGCGCGAACGGCCGGAGAAGATCCCAGCGCGGCGAATCGCGTGACTGGTATTTTCTCTTGACAACTTCCATCGGTGCGCGGTAACTTACCGTTAGTGGACGCTTACCTTCAAGCCGGACTCGACGCACTCGGCGATGCGACGCGCATGGCGATCTTTCAAAAACTCTCGGGCGGCCCAGTGGCCGTGAACGAGCTGGCCCGGACGCTGCCGGTGAGCCGTCCGGCGGTGTCGCAGCACCTGCGGGTGCTCAAAGACGCGGGCCTGGTGACGGACCGCAAATCGGGAACGCGGCGGCTGTATCAATTGAATCCAGAGGGAGTGGCGCGGCTGCGCGCCCATTTCGACCAGATGTGGACCAAGGCGTTGAGCGCCTTTCAAGCAACAGCGGAAAACGAACCCATAGGAGAAAAACATGGCAAACAGCGTGGAAGAAGCCGTCGTACGTAAGACCGTACGCGTGCAGGCGTCGATTGAGCGCGCGTTCAGCGTGTTCGTGGAACAGATGGAGGCGTGGTGGCCGGCGACGCATCATATCGGAAAGACTCCGTTCGAGGCCATCTTCGTGGAGCCGCGCGTGGGCGGCCGCTGGTATGAACGGGACGTCGACGGCAATCTGTGCGATTGGGGAAAGGTGCTGAAGTGGGAACCGCCGCATCGGGTCACGCTCTCGTGGCATGTGGGCCCAGGGCACGACAAGCCGGAATGGACGGCCGATCCGGACCCGGCGAAGGCGAGCGAAGTGGAGATTCGATTCACGGCGGAGGGTCCAGGGACGACGCTGGTGGAGTTGGAGCATAGCAAGCTGGAGCGCCATGGCGAGGGCTATGAGCAACTGCGCGCGATGTTCGACGGACCGGGCGCTTGGGGCCACATTTTGGGACTGTACGCGAAAGCGGCGGACGGGGGCAGGTAATCATGAAGGCCGCTCTTTGGCTACACATCGCGGCCGTGGTGACGTTCGTTCAAGCAGTGGCGCACACGGTGGGCGCGGTCTTTGGCGATCCAGACCCGGGACCCGCCACCGTGGCCGTCGAGGCTATGCGGGCGAATCAGTTTGTGGTGATGGGACACCTGCGGAGCTACTCGGACTTTTATCGCGCGCTCGGGCTGGGCGTGACGATATTCCTGACGGCCGAGGCGATCGTTTTCTGGCAGCTGAGCTCGCTGGCGAAGACGGACGCGCGGCGGCTGCGTCCGATTCTGGTGACGTTCCTGGTGGCGTACGCGGCGCTGGGGGTGATGTCGGAGATTTACTTATTTGTGGGGCCGGTGATCGGGGAAGTTTTGATCGCGGCTTGTTTGGGTATGGCGATTGTTGGGGCGGGGTCGGAGGTTGGGGCCAAGGAACGAATGGCTCAGCGGGCTTGAGACCTAGGGTTGGCGGATGGGCTACTTCCGATAACAGGTATTATGTAAAGTATCATGGTAGTGGGTCAGTTTGAAAATGTCCCCTCTTGACATCTACGCCATCAGCCTTGGAATGCTAGTTCCAGGCTCCCTTGTCGTTGAGCGCTTGCCGCAACAACCTGCGCTGCGGCTCGTGGCCCCGCAGCGGTAACCTGCGTACTATTTGATCCCGTTCTGCTCTTCCCACTTCGACGCCCAGCGATTGCAAAAATCCGAAATCTCCCGTGATCTTGCAGCACGGCCTTTCGCACGTGCCCTGGAAGGAAACGTCTCCGGTTGATCGTCGCAATATGCCTCTGCCTCGGCTCTGCCATTCGGCAAGATCAGAATCTTCAGTGATTCATCAACGGAGATCGTTCGTCGCCGCCCTGGGACTGCGCGGTGGTTATAGTCTAAGGTTTGTCCAACTGCCATTTACAAGCTCCTGGAAAATCGTGTCTGCTTCCGGCTCCGTGCAAAACATGCTGTTGGGAAGATCAAAATGATAGCCACCCGGCGTGAGGAGTAGCCGACCGCTCAGGAAGTGGTAAGCCCTAACGCTCGGCCTTTGGTTGTGTTGCCCGCTTATCAAATTGATCGCTCTGCATGCTATATTTCAGGCCACTAGCGTCCGGCTGAGCG
>PKZC01000011.1 GCA_003132905.1 Bryobacterales bacterium
ACGACGCCAATCCGTGCAGCCGTACCGCGCCTTGCAAGACCTTCGCCGGTGCGATCTCGAAGACTGCCACCGCCGGCGAAATCGACTGTCTCGATCCGGGCGGGTTCGGAGGCTTGACGATCACCAAGGCGATTACCCTCGACTGCGGCAGCGGCGCCGGTGGTCAGGTGGGGTCCATCCTCGTGACGGGCACAAATGGTATCACTATATCGAGCACGCCGACGGGCGCCGTCGTTACCATCCGTAATATGTCGATCAACGGCTTAGCCGGCACCGGCAGTCCTGGAGTGAACGGTATCAGCTACGTAAGCGGCGGTGGTGCCTTGCACGTCGAAANNACGTGGAAATCTTCGGATTCACGACAGGCATCAACTTCCAGAACACTGCCGCGGCGAACCTTTTCGTTCGCGCGTCTCTGATCAGCGACAACACCGTCGGTGGCGGGATTCTTGTTAAGCCATCCGGTGGGGTGCTCGCAAATGTGTCGCTGGACCAGACGAGGCTAGACCGCAATTTGTTCGGTCTGCGTGTCGAAGACGGCGGCAAAGCCACCGTTGTAGATAGCGTCGCTCACGCGAATAACGGCAACGGCTTTTTGGCCGTAAGCAGCGGGGTCGCCGCCGAAATCAATCTCATTCGCAGCGTCGCCTCCAATACCTTGACCAATGGAGTAGCAACGAGTGGCGCGCTTGCCACAATCACGATGTCTTATTCAGCTGTTACCGACAATGGTACCGGCATCAATACCCTGGCTGGGGGCACGGTCTACGGCACGTCGCCGGGCACGAACTTGAATTTCGGCAATGGCACGCCAGGAGCACCCAACGGAACGCCGCTTACGCTGCAATGATAGGCCGATTCGTGCCATTCTTAATATAGAACGGTGCGCTCTGAGGAAGCTGTTGCAGATAGACCCTGAAAAAAGGCCCNNGGTAATCGGTCACGGCATTGCGGCATTGTGCAATAGCTCCGTAATCGTCGATGATAATAAAGCCGCCCGGCGACAGCTTGGGATACAGGGCTTCCAGTGCGACATATGTGGACTCGTACATGTCGCCATCCAGCCTGATGAGCGCGAACGGGCCCGCCTCGAGCGTCGGCAATGTGTCGCTGAAGAATCCTTTTACAAACACGACTTGATCGTCGAGTAAACCATAGCGATCGAAATTCGCTTTTACCTCCGCGACCGATACCGCTAATTCGCGTATCGTGTGCAGTGTATCCCCCGTGTCCTGCGGGAAGAGTTCAGGGTTTGGAGCGGGCAGCCCCTCGAACGAATCCGCGACGTAAACCTTTCGATCGCCGATCGCGTTGCCGGCCAAGACGCCACGCATCAAAATACAGCAACCGCCGCGCCAAACACCTGTCTCGATGAAATCGCCCGGNNTCAATGGCGCGCTGCATCAATTCCCGGACGTTCTGAAGACGCAGTATTCCCACCATCGTATGCGCGGGCGATTGACGGTCCCGTCCCGGCATAGCATCGCCCCGGAATAGTCCGTCGTTCCAGGGATCGCGCGGAGACGGCCCATAGATCAGGTTCGATAGGCATTTGACGAGGAGGTCTAAATAGAGATCACGTGCAGCCTGTGCCATTATAATAAGTCCCGTCACGCAGGGTCACCGAAAATTTCCATTCGCTCGAGATCGGCGCTGGTATAACCGGAAGCAGGCCGATACCTTATCACACACTCGACCTGTAAGCTGTGGTTCGCGATGCGGCCGAACATTCTCTTTATCATGACCTGCCAATTCCGCGCGAACGCGGTCAGGTACGTCGGCCGCTATACATGAGCGCCTAACCACAACTTCATTTGTTAATTACGCAAGCGATGAGAAACAGCAAATGCGACGGTGCTTTATTCATATAGGCACGCACAAGACCGGAACCACGTCGCTGCAACACACGTTGAGCACTCATAGCCACGAGCTTGAAGGTTTTGGTTATTGTTACCCGCGCTCAGGCCGGCCCCAGATGGCTCCTCACGGCCACCACAACATTGCTTGGGAGATATCGAACGATGAGCGCTTTTCGCAAGAAGTTGGATCTATCGATGATTTGCTGACCGAGTTGGCGGATCTGCCTTACGATGTAATTCTATCGAGCGAGGATTTTGAATGCAGCGCTCATCACTCTGAACAATTTTCGTTGTTCGTCGAACGTCTAAAGCGATGTCGGTTTGACGTCAAATTCATCGTCTATTTTCGCAATCAGATTGAATATGCAGAAAGCCTTTATTTAACAATGTTGCTTTTCGAGCTTAATACTCCATACCGCAAATACATTGATGAGATATTGGAGAGCGGCAAGTTTTGTTGGCGTAGTTGGATTTTCCCATTTGACTATGACGAATTCTTGACGCGTCTGCGAAGCATCGATGGGGTTGAACTGGTTGTCCGGTCTTATGATGCGCTCGAGAAAGGCGCGCTTGTTAGCAATTTCCTTTCGATCCTTGGTCTACATTCCAATGGCCCTGATATTATTGAAAGAATTTGGCTCAACGAGCGTTGCTCCACGACCGAAACGGTTGCGGCCTTCTATCGGAATTGTGTCCGCCGCCCGCTGCTCGCCAGCGAACAGGTCGCGTTGGCTTCACTCTTTCGGTCCGCGGGATCCCGCGTCGAAATGAACGATCAGTCGAAACTCGATTTGATCGAGAAATTCGACGACTCGAACAGGCGTCTTTTTATTGCCTATGGAATTCCTGAGTTCGAGTACATGCGGCCTAAAAGAATAAGAACGGAGTCCAGCAAGGGGATGTCGATGGAGGATATCTTCTCGTCCGGGCTGCGCGACGCGGTGGAAGAAATGATCGGATCGACGAATGCGCGCAATTCCACTTCGAACGAGCCACGCTAAAGCCCGCTATTTTACATTCATAGTCATTGCCGAAGGGGCGGCGGTTCGAACAAGCCCCCGTGCGGCGAGACGGGCCGAAACGGATTCCCAGTCGTTCGGCACGATATTGAGTGATGCGTCGAGCTTGCCCTCGAACTCGGAATACGGCGTATCGAGCAAGTGAGCCACCGCCTCATCGTAACGGTCTGTAAGGACGCGGGATGTTGCGTCGAGGCCCGTCACCATCGTTAGTCCGGACCAGGGCGTGGCAATTGTGATGATATCGAGATCCGGCCGATAATGTTTGAGACAAAGTACGGTCTTCCAAACGTCGCCAGTATAAAAGGGTTTTTCCTGTATTCTGCGCTGCGTCGGTTCGTCCAGTGGGATCGTATCGTGCAGCAGTATTACCGAATTCGGCCCGCAATGCGATTCGACGTGGATGAAATCCTTGAGCGCTTGTTCAAAGTGATGCAGCCCGTCGATAAAGGCGAGGTCGAGCGGTGTGTCACCGAGCAGCGGCACAAGATCAGTCCGGGCGAAGAAATCGTCACTGGTCTGACAAAATATATGGGTTTCGGCCCTTAGCGGACGCCTGAGCTTCGGATCGGGGTCTACCCCAATCGCGCGCGTAGGCGGTTGAGCGATCGCGAGCGAAGCCCCTTCATCGATTCCGATTTCGAGATATGTCTTGGGCAACAACGTGCCGTGCAAGCGCGCAAGCCAAGTCAGGTACCCGTCGCCTGGCATCCGCAATTCGGCCAACCCGATATGTGCCTGCACAATATTGCTGTC
>PKZC01000371.1 GCA_003132905.1 Bryobacterales bacterium
CATGCCGGCATTCTTTGCTGAGGTGCTCATAAGTTTTCTCCCGTGAAAAGGATGCCCTTCCCAAGGGCGTCATTTCGTCACCTCAAGCCTATACGCTTCTCGATAACATTGGTACTGGGAGTTTCGCGGGGTATGCGTTTAACGGCGTAGTGTAGAGTGATTGACGCATCGGGTCCACAAACGCGTTCTGAGACATTACTCCCGTGAAGTCTTAGTGCTGTATCGGAAACGCTCCGGCAGATAGATGGCTCGGGAGTGGGAAATGCCGGGGGCCGGAGCGTTTTTGATACAGCGACTTGAAGGAAGCCGTTTTGGAACGGTCGTGCTATGGGTTTTGAATGGCAGTGAGGATGGAAAAAGGAACGAAACGAGTATTGACTGCGCGCAGGCAGGAAAGTCAGCGTGTGTGAGATGGCTCTGCACAACCGGCGAGGCGGACAGCAGGTGATGTAGGCAGAGGTATAGCGTTGGTAGTGGAATCGCCGGCAAAGTCGTGATGAGAAAGATCGGGTCATGGCTGACGGTTGAGAATCGGCGGAGAGCGCAATCTAAGTTGAACGGAACTGAGCCATTCTATTAGAATCATTGGGCTGCGGCATTGCGGACAAGTCCACAGGGGCTGCGGCGCTGAAACAGCCGTTCCTCGATGCTTTCGCGGTAAGCTGCAGCGNNGATTTGCGGAGGCCCGACAACGAGCTGCTGACATGCTTGAGGACGAAGCGGTACGACGGGCCAAAGACGGCGTTCGGAGACCGTTGGTCTACAAAGGTAAACAGGTCTACATTCAAGGCGAGCCGATATACCAAATCGAGTACTCAGACCAGCTTCTGATCCGCCTACTGGAGGCCTACAATCCCGAAACGTTCAAGCGGCGCAATGAGACCACGTTTCAGTGGAGCGGCGATTTATCAGAGCTTTCCGAATCACAGCTAGCGACGCTTGAGAAGCAAATGCTCGAAATCGCGGCCCAAGGTGACCCAGCGAAGTTTGCGGCGCTCAAGAAGCAGCTGGAGACTTGCCCGGTCGTCATCGACGCCGAGTCAACGCCGGTTGAAACACAATCGACCTAGCGGGTGCTAAGATTCTTTCGATGCCGACAGAACAAATCCTGGCTCTTCTGATTGCAGAGCGAGACAAAGCTGAATCGAGCGATTGAGGCTCTTCAAGGACCCACGAAGCGCAGGGGAAGACCACGGTTGAGCGCTGCCACTCCCGTTGGCGCTGCTGAAACCGCGCAGCCCGCGAAGAAAAAACGTCGCACATTCACTGCCGCTCAACGCAAACAACAAGCGGAAAGAATGAAAGCGTACTGGGCTGCGAAGAAAAAGGCGGCAGCGAAGCCCCGGTCAAAGGTAGCGAGCAAGCGGAAGAAGCCTGCCGAGGCAGCATAGCGGGTCTCCAGGAGGAACGCGCCGCGCGCCAAGTCGGCATCGGTCGGCGCGGAAGAAACGCACGGCGGATCGTCTGGAACACCGGAAGAAGGCAGCCAAACGCAATATGATTGCGCCGCATTAAAACGGGGCTTGTATTGTTGAGCGGGTACCCACCGGGTCTGCGTAATGCGCGCTGGTCCCGTGGGCCTCTCAAGAACAAATTGCGGGAAGGCTGGTTGTGTTTCCCAACCGAGGTCGATGAGTGCTTGGCTCTTGAACATGCCCCGCATCGCGCGAGCGGCTTCACAGCATTTACCATTGAGATAAAATCATTCAGCGTCGTTGGGTGACGATACGGGAGTTTCAACATGCCTATAGGTGCACTATTACTCGCCTTGTTGTTCGCATTCAGGCTCTTTGCAGCCGAAACACAGGGCGCGGAACCGCTCTTCAAGGCAATTCAGAAGTCGGATACCCCGGCGGTGAAGCGGCTGCTCGACCGCGGCCTCGATGCGAATGCGCGAGACGTCGACGACACACCCGCGCTAACGGCTGCAGTGCTGTTTGCAGACGCAAGTTGCGTCAAGCTTCTGCTGGATCATGGCGCCGATCCCAACGCAACCGACAAGTCGGGCGCTACGGCTCTGATGTGGGCTGTACCCGATATCGCCAAGGTCAAGTTGCTCGCGACATCCAGAGCGGACGTTAATGCGTCATCAAAGAATCTCGGGCGTACACCCCTTCTGATCGCAGCCAGTTATCCCAGATCGGTGGCCGTTTTGCAACTACTGTTGGATCACGGCGCTAATATCCATGCCAAAGACCGTAGAGGAATGCACGCGCTCGGCAGGGCGGCGCTGTCGGCTGATGTGGATGTCGTGCGTTTCCTGGTCGAGCACGGCTGCGATCCCAATGAACCTGGGTACGGCACCACCGTTCGCTACGCCCGCCAGTACCGGCCAACGCTTGAGTATTTGCTGTCCAAAGGTGCGAATGTGGAGAAGGATGCTCTCGCAATGGCGGCTCACTGGCAGGACCCGAAATTGATCGAAACGTGGATCGAACGGGGAGCCGACGTGAATGTACGAGCTGCCCCGTACAATCGGACCGCGCTCATGACCGCGACAGCTTCAGAACAATCAGGGCCTACCCTCGTCGAACTGCTGCTCGAAAAAGGCGCCGACCCGAACGCCGAAGACATTGACGGCGAACGCCCGTTGGATTGGGCGCTGTATCGCTCCGACCGTGAGAAGATCGCCGTGCTCGAACACTTTGGAGCCACGCGCGGCCATGGACCGCGTCAGAAGACCTATCCAAACCCGGAAGGGATTTCGGATGCGCGAATTTCGGTTGGGAGAGCGGTGAATTTGCTGTTACCATCCGCGCCGGTGGGGTACCAGAAACGCGGCTGCATTAGTTGTCACAGCCAGGCTCTGGTTGCCATGGCTGCGGCGCAGGCACGAAAAAAGGGAATAGCGATCAATGAGGAAATGGCGCAGACCAATCTGAAGCAGATTGAGGCCTCCTACAGGAGTGTTGCGGACCTGGCGATGCAGGGCGATCAACCCGGCGGAAACATCATCGCCATCGGGTACGTGATGATGGCTCTCGCGGCCGAGCAGTGTGCCTTCGATAAGATCACCACTGAGCTGACTCACGCCGCCGCTGCCCTGCAATTGCCAGACGGCTCTTGGACACCAAACGGTGTCTCCCGTCCCCCGATGGAAGACACTTTGGTGACGGCTACGGCGATGGGCGCGCGTGCCCTGACGCTTTATCCCGTGGCGGGGAGCAAGCATCAGGTGGAAGAGAAGGTCCGGCGAGCGCAACACTGGCTCGTGGCCGTGGATGCGCGCTCTGCGGAAGATCGCGCGATGAAGCTAATGGGTCTGGTGTGGACCAAAGCTCCCCACTCCGATGTGGAAGCGTCAGTCCAGCAAATCCTCAGCCAACAGCGGCCCGGCGGTGGATGGCCGCAGCGTGATGGAATGGTGCCGGACGCGTACGCGACAGGAATTTGTCTCTACGCGCTGCACACCGCTGGTATCCTCCCTAAGGACAACGCATACCTCAAGGGTGTTCGATTCCTACAGCAGAATCAATATCAGGACGGTTCCTGGTTAGTGAAAACCCGGTCGTATCCCACGCAGCCCTATTTTGAAACCGGCTATCCGTTCGGGAATAATCAATTCATTTCTGCGGGTGCGGCGAGTTGGAGCGCGCTGGCGATCGCTTATACTTTGCCAGACGCGCAGCCGCGTGCTGCTCGGTAGGCGGGAATAACGGAACCAATCACTTCCTACAACAACTTAGAGTGGAACTACGAGCCGCACCGCAACCAGGAGGGACCGCTTCTGGGCGAAGTTTCGTTCAGTTCTAGCCGTCCGCATCGGTCCTACGATTAGCGGAACGATCCCCAAGTGCTCCTGCTCGATAGTATGCTTGGGTGTGGAATCAGCCGCAGTGTATGATGCTTATCCGGTGAGACTCGTCGAAAGGAAAGAAACAACAATGCGCTTCGATTATCGGTCCTTAATTGCCATCGCCATTCTCTTGCTGATCCCGTCGTTCAGCCATGCCCAAGACGAATCCTCTCGCAGCATTGCGGGCGGTGGAATTTCGGCCTCAGGCTGGACGGGAAAGGTTGACGCCGGTGAGCAGAGGCAGGGCAAGACGATTGGTGACGCAAAACTTGCCAAAGAGGGCAACGCACTTCACGTGATTACCGGCCCTGCGGTGACGTACTGGAATCCAGCGAATCAGGCCACTGGCGACTACACCGTGAAGGCGACGTTTAATGAACCGAAGTACATGAATCTCAATAGTCATCCGCACCCGTACGGCATCGTCATTGGAGGAACAGGTTTGGGAACGGACCAGCAGAGCTATCTCTATTGCGCCGCCTATGGCAACGGAAGATTCATCGTGCGGGGCTTCGGTCCCGGCCCGTTCCAGATGAACGGCTTTCAGGGTGAAGCGAACACTGCGGTGCATCAGGCGGCCGGCGTAGGACAACCCGTAACTCAGGAGATCGCTCTTTCCGTGAAGGGTGACCACGTTGAGTGTTCAATCAACGGAACTGTCGTTGCGCGCTACAACAAGACTGCATTGATCACCGAAGGTAAACTCAAGTCCACCGATGGCATTTATGGGCTTCGCTTCGCGCACAACACTGAGGTCCTTGTCACTGGATTGAGCTTGACGAAGAATTGAGGGGTCGGAAGTTCCGTTTAGGTTCCACCGTGGCGGTGCGTGTCTACTTCTTTAATGCG
>PKZC01000029.1 GCA_003132905.1 Bryobacterales bacterium
TTATAGGGAGGTCGATAGCAAGGGCGATCATATTAAAGGTGATGAAGAGGGAGCCCTAGTTGGTGATCTCTACCTGCGTAAGGCAGCAATACATGACGGAGCGCCCGATAAGATCAGGGTCACGATTGAATACTAGAAGCGTGAGTGCGCCTCTGTTGGCGGACTCTTTATATCAAACAAAATATTTCTGATCCTGGCCACACCGCGTGCGTGTAAGGTCCATTATGGAATATTTCTCTGAGAACACTCTCGACGCCGGCTGATAAGTCATCTTTCGTTTTCAGTTCCTCCTCCAACAGCGTCCAGAAAACTAACTAGCATAGCGGCAATGAGCGAGGGTCAGCCGTCATAGGCCGTCCCATCGTAGCGCAGCGAAGATGGACGCCCGGAGGGTTGCCTTGACGGCGCGGGCAAGGTCCCGGCTTTTTGCGCGAGGGATCGTCACCCGAAGGGCCGAGACAAACGTTCCGTCGCTTGGCGGCAGCGGCTTAGCTCGGTGAGTGATGCGAGTAGAGCCCGACGGCGAAGCCGGCGCGCCCAGCCCTGAATATTAGAGATGTGTTTCGAGGCTGCCTTTTTGCTAGTCGACTCGTCAACTTACGGGTGCAACTATGGAGACCATGGATGAACGGCCAGCCCAGATTGCGACGATTTGCGAATGCATCGACCACTGCTTTACGTTCGGAATGTGGTGTGACGATTTCGCAAAGCGCGTCGACTCCGAAGATCTGATTGCTGGTTTAGACAGAGCCTTTGAGCTCGTTTCTGATGCAACTCGATTGCAGAGTTTCCTAGCGTTGCGAAAGCTGGATGACTTTCTGGGCGGCGTGAAGCCACAGCCGGACGATTTGATTGCCGCGAGCTTTGGGATCGACGTGCCTAGCGTGCTAGGCGATGTCGGAGACAAGTTCCTTTCGTCGACCGAGCGCGAGAATTCTAACAAGCAGGTGGCTCATCTAACGGAGCGTCTTTCTCTTGATCCGGACAGCGAGGTCGACCTTCAAGTGATCCTCAAGCGCTCCATGCCTGTATTCTCACGCTTAGTATCGGCACTCCGCAAAGCGGATACTCACAAAGAGGCTGCCCAATGGCTCGACCGGACCGACGCTCTGATCGAGCGCGCGAGCAAGTCACAAGCTTAAGCCGCTCTGTTTAGGTAACAGCCTGTAACGCGAGATGCGCTGGATGTTTAACCGCTACTGCGCGCACCGGTAACAGCGCGTAACATTTTCGGTAACACGCGGGGGGCTGGACGGGCTGATGCGCGCCACCCCTGCTCTCCGCGTGATACAGACATTCGCGACTAGGGTCTGATAGCTTAGGCTGTCCAATTGGGGTGGGGCTATTCGACATGGACGGCTATCAATTCTCCGCCACGATCTTTCAATCGCTCGTCTCGCTGGCTTGGCCAGCAGCCCTAGTTATTTCTGTCTGGCTGTTTAGAGAACGCTTAGCGACGCTGCTCCCGCTCTTACGCGTCAAGTACAAGGACTTTGATGTGTCGTTCCGCCTTGATCAGGCTGAGAAGGAGGCGGCGGCATTGCCGCCGGCCGCGCCAGAGACGCCAGAGGCTCAGCCTACCCAAGAGGAAAAGGATAAGTTTGATCGCGTGGCGGAGATATCACCCCGCGCGGCAATTTTAGAAAGTAGAACAGATGTCGAGGAGGCGTTGAGATCAGTTGCTCGAACGGCAAACCTGCTGACGCCGAGNNACAATCATTTTTAGGGCTAACTCGTCTATTGCGCAGCAAAAATGTTATCGATCCGCAGACATCAGCTCTTTTGGATGACCTTCGCGTTATCGGCAATACAGCCGCTCACAACACGGACACATCGTTTACAATGGAAGACGCGAGACGCTTTCGAACCTTGGCACAAAATATAAGCAAACGACTGCTGATGATTGAGTACAATCTAGTATCTGGATAAGATTCCGTCGCGACGGTGAAGGCCTGCAACTTGTCAGATTTGGATTACTTCACAGCGCTCTGCGAGAGACGTGCTGCTTCGGTGGTAATTTCCTTCCGCAGCGTTCTTTTTAAAAGCGGAGAGACGCCAGCGCACAACGAATGCCACAAGAACGTGGCAAAGTGGGTGGAGGAGAATTTTCAACACAAACCGATTAGGGGGTGGCTAGATTTGGGTAGCCTATTGGAAGCACATTCGGTCGTAGCTGATGCCGATTGCGCGATATTCGACATCACGCCCTCGCGCGCACCGGGTCTCCGTTTCCTTCGCCATATCGGAACCGAGACCGAGTTCTGGGCGCTCCTGCCGCGTAATAACCAGGTACACCTTGTACACTATGGCTTGGCACTTTTCTGATAGATAGGATCGCCCGATGCTTCGCGCGGCATACAACTTGCGCCGCTTATCTAGGCTAGAAACTGAACAAATGAACATGCCGGGAAGAGATGACGGCTGCCTCCGATAGGAACGACGATGACGCTTATTCGATTCGGTATGTCGCATTCGTTGACATACTTGGATTCAGCGAGATTGTTGTCAGAAACGCCGAGCCTGATAGGGTAAAGCAGCGCAATGCGTTAGTGAAATTATTGCACAAGGCTGGAGATCGCGGCGTTGATCAGATTTTCGGCATTGATTTTCGATATCAGCAATTTTCAGACTCAATTATCATGTCCGAATCACCAACCGGTGGTGGGTTGAGTAATCTGTTGGACGCAGTCTCGGACTTGACCGGAGAATTGCTAAGCAAGGGTCTTTTAATTCGTGGTGGAATTGCAAAGGGTGCTCTGCATCACGATGACAAGCTCGTGTTCGGGCCCGCATTTCTGGATGCGTATCGAATTGAGTCAACAATCGCCGAATTTCCCAGAGTAGTATTAAGCAGTGAAGTCTACAAAGACGCGTTGGGCTCCATTAGGGATGAAGATCCCTTTGGTCAGATCAAGAGCCTCATTAAGCTGGCGGACGATGGTCCAGCATTTGTGCATGTGCTCGCGGACTTACTAAAGGAAAAACCGCGGCGTAAAGATTGGCATTCAATTGGTCCAATGATTGTCCGGCTCCTACGGGATGCAATGCACGACCCACGCCGTTACAAAAAATTGAAATGGCTTGCTATTTACTGGAATGAGACAGTGCAGGGCACCTTGTACGCACCAATTCCCTTGCGTAGCGATATTTAGCTCCAAGGTATTTGATTAGAGAAAACAAAACGCAGATTGTTATACTCATGGAGCTGCGCTCCACCATTGGCAATTTGGCCGCATTACACGCTGCGTAAGTCAGGATTTGATGCCTGCTTTGGGTAACCACAGAGACAAGGCCTAACTCTTCACTGCTTCTCGAGAAGACATTCGTCGTTGTCAGTCTGACCACTTTCGCAGTAAACCCCGGTGGCTGAGCAGAACAAAATCGAGAGTGGAACCATTGATACCGCAGACGCGAATTTGTTCTTTGCGTCGGTCAATACATCAGCCGGCAACTTCTGCAATTCCCCCAACGTGTCAGGCTGAAGCTTGAAGAATACGAAATCTTTACCTACGCGAACAACCCAAGGCGGTCGGAAAGGATTGCCAGTGATGGAAATATTAAGTCGTCTATTTTTTATCGTCGTTTCCGGAAGCGTCTTTTTATAGATATCCTCGCCAACTTTGCTCTGAAATTTTAAGACGGCAGCAGCGAACGCAGTTTGGTCTTTATCGTCCGAATCGTAGCATTTCCCATCCAACCCGAATGTTATTCGGTTGATGACCGCTGGCCCCATCCCTTCGTTTTGTAGAACGAATGAGAACGTGTCGACATCAGCAAAAAATCCCAGAATTGGCTGTATTGATGCTTCCCTATAGGTAAGGTCGCGCTCCTGACTTATATACGTCAGGCCAAGCGAGCAGCCTGCAATCACCATCGAGCAGAGCGCAATGACAGTCGTCGCATTGCGTCCGATGAACGCGAAAAACCTCCTGGCGGTATTCATCTCCCCTCCCGCGGCTCGCACGCTTGGTTTGAAACGCTGGCTGCTAAAAACGGCAGGCAGCAAACCTTTCCCACATAGTCTTTGCGTTGAATTTAGCTAGTGTGCATTGATACGCGTCAAGCAGGCCACTCGTTGCGGGATAAGGCTCCAATTTATTTACCGTGACCCCTTCGTTTGAAGATATGCTGACCGAATAGAGGCCATGTGCTCCGTAACAATTCTCATTACAATTTGGGTCCGAAAAATAGTGATCCTTTCCCGGAGCGACGACTGTCAGAAGCATTTGAGTATAGCCAGCGCCGCCGAATGCCTTTTTAAACCCGACGGTAACAGCGCCCCCTATTATATTTGCATTGGAATCGTAGCGAAGTGTGTTTTCTTCGTAGGTAAAATAACTATTTGAATAGTGTTCCTTGAATTTGTTTCGTTCCTTTCTGGTTTTCGGATCGAAATCTATGCACGAGCCAACCATGATGTCGACTTGGTCAATAAAAACGACCTGACGATTGTATTTTTCTAATTCATGCAAGAATTTATCGTATTCTTGAAGATTCACGTCCGTTTCATCCGTCTCGTAACATCCTGGAATATCGATACCCTTCACAATTGGAAAAGACGCGGGCACTCGATACCCCAATATCGCCACAGTGCTAGCTATCGCCGCTAAGGCACTTACGACCCCAGTTAATATGAAGGCAATAAGCCGCTTAAACATCATGCTTCAGCTCTTTATTGAATTTTCTCAATCAGTGTTGGGTCATCGCCATCAGCCCGTGAGCTATTCACCCGCCTTGATACTGCATGTTTTTCTAAAATATTCTCAGCCGCGGGTTTCATCAACGCAACGGCATCTTTGGCATCACCACGTTCCCATTGCTCGAAGTCAGCGGACTCAAGAATGACCGGCATACGGTCATGCACCTCAGCGACAAATTTATTCGGCGCAGTGATCACCATCGCGCATGATTTCAAATCGTCGCCCGTCGCCTTGTCTTTCCAATTGGACCACAACCCTGCGATCGTGATCACCTGCCCGTCGCGCCGTGTGAAGTAGTACGGCTGCTTCCCGCTCGTGGTGTCGTGCCATTCGTAGTAACCTGAGACGGGAATAAGACAGCGCCGCTTCTTGAAGGAATCGCGAAACATCGGCTTCTCGGCCACCCTCTCCGCACGAGCATTGAACGTGGCGAGCTTGAATTCTTTGAGCGACTTACTCCACCAGCTCGGGACCAGTCCCCAGCGCATCGGTACAACCGCGCGGGCGTCGCCTCCCCTAACCACCACGTCAACCTCAGTCGTCGGACAGATATTGTAGCGGGGCTGAAAGTTAGACGTGGGTGTGCCCGGCGAGAGCGTGTACAGCTCCCACAGCTCCCGCCACGTATACATTCGTGTGA
>PKZC01000182.1 GCA_003132905.1 Bryobacterales bacterium
ACCGTAACCGGACAGCAGTGATATCCAATATATTGCCGCAGCGGTCCCAGAAGCTACAGCGGGCATTTCTTCAGTAAGATTGCCAACACATATCAGGGCCGGTACCCGAAAACTTTGCGTAAACGACAAAAAGTTCACAAATCAGCTATCATGAGCCTTACTACCACCCGATATTAGTATGTAAGGTAGCGGTTATGAAATCATCTGTATCTTCGCAGCAGGCACAGGGCTTGGGACTCGATCTTGCAAGATTCCGCAAAAAAGCCGGTGTGTCGCTGGAAGAAATTGCTGACAGCACCAAAATCAGCTCGCGATTCCTCCGAGCGATAGAGGGCGAGCAGTTCGAGCAACTCCCCGGAGGCATCTTCAGCACCAGTTATCTGCGACAGTACGCAGAAGCCATCGGGTACGACGAAGACGCGTTGGTGGCGTTTTACAATCAGAAGATGAATCCGGCCGAGCCGATTTCCAAAGGCCCGCAAACCGAAACCGGCAGCCGCAGTCTGTTGGACCGTTGGCTCCGAACCGCAGCGCAAACGCCCCGCTAAACTACAGCGCTCTTCCCCGGCGTACTCCCTTCGCTATCCCAAGGTATACCTCCGTTGAATTCTGTCCTTACTCCCTCTCATGGAAACCTCCGCCGCCGATAAGGAAAGCAGGAACGTTCCAATGACCGTTCGCTGAAATGATGACCGTTCACTGAAACGTTACCGCCGGTGCCCTTAAATGAAAATATCCCGTCTCGACTCCAAATCGATTCCAGACTTGCAACAACCCGCGGGCGTCGATCCCGCCGGATTGAGTGGCGCTTCCAAGCAGCCTGCCCCACAGAACACAGCATCAGACCAGGTGCAGCTCACCGGCATGAGCCGTTATCTAGCAGCTGCACTGAATGGTTCTCCGGCCCAAGTGGCCAAGGTCAGCGAACTGAGCACGGCTGTGTCTAGCGGCAAGTACCGCGTGGATGCCTATGCGGTCAGCGGCAGCCTCATTCAGCATGCCATCGAATTCGGTGGAGGCCAACCTTTGGCGGTAACCCCGTAGTCCAGATGACGTCCAACGGCAGCCAAGAGGTCGAGCACGTCCGCCAGGCTCGCTGCATCGTCGAACGAATGCGCGCGCGGCTGCTGCGGCCCAGCTTTCAAGCATTGGAATTATGCGCCGCCGATCTCAATCTTGCCCTGGAGTGTCTTCAGAAATTGGATGTCAGCCTAAAATCGCCCGTCTGGCAAGGAATGGCGCGTAGAAAGCTGGAAAAAGAGGTGCTGGCCTTGCGCTGCGCGATTCTCTCGGTTGAGGGATTGCTCAGGAATGCGGGAAAGTTCTACGCCGGTTTGGCGCGCTTGATGGCGCCCGATGAAGCTCCCCCAAACTACACACCCACCGGCGTCAGCGGCACGACGCAGATGGCTGCCGGAAGCGTGGTAGTACACGGCTAACCGATATGGGTAACCTAACAACTTCTCTCATCAATGCCGGCAATGCCCTCGAAGTTTACGGCAGCGCGTTAAACGTCACCGAGAACAATGTCACTAACGTGAATACTCCGGGATACGCCGAGCAGACGGCTACTCTCGAGGCGCGGCCGTTTGATCTCGCCACGGGAGCGCAGGGTGGCGTCATGCTAGGACCGACCGAAAGCTCGCGCAACCAGTTTGTCGAACAGTCCGTACGCACTCAGCAGGCCGCCTCTGGTTACGATCAGCAAAAAGTTTCGGATCTCAGCACCGCGCAAAACTACTTTAGTCTCTCCGCCACTTCTGGGATTGCCCCCTCTATTAGCGCTCTCTTTCAGAGCTTTTCTCAGTTAAGCGTTACGCCGAACGACACCGTGGCGCGTCAGACAGTGATCAATGATGCCACCACCGTGGCGCAGGATTTCGGCGACGCCGCCAACGGGTTGCTCAGCCAGGCCAATGACCTGCATGAGGCCACCAGCACCACCATCGCCACGATCAATCAGCTGGCGGGCACCATCGCCGAAATCAATTCGCAAAATACCAAGGATCCGAACGGGGGTGTGGACGCTGGCGTGGACGCGCAATTGAACGCAGCGCTCGAACAATTGTCACAGTACGTCAACTTCACCATCTTACAGCAGCCGAATGGACCATTATCGGTATACGTGGGCGGCCAAACACCTCTCGTAGTAGGCGCTCAAACCTACGCTATCCAAGGCGATTTCTCTACCCCGCAAACGGCCATCCTCAGCAGCTCGGGGGCCGATATCTCCAGCCAGATCACAGGCGGGCAACTCGGTGCCGAACTGGACGACAACAACAATGTACTGCCGTCCTATGTCGCTGGCCTCAACACGTTGGCACAAACCCTGGCCGATCAGGTCAACGCGGGGCTCAACAACGGAATCGATCTGAACGGCGCCGCGCCGGTTACGAATCTGTTCGCCTATAACGCTTCCACCGGCGCGGCAGCCACTCTCACGGTTAACCCGCTCACTACCGATCAAATCGCGGCGGCCTCGCCTGGCGCTCCGGGTGGTAACGGCAACGCCTTGGCGCTCGCCGCGCTTGCCAATGCCCCAGTCGTTAATGGCTACACCTTCGCGCAAGACTATGGCAATTTAGGGGGACAAGTTGGCAGCGACCTTTCAGCAGCACAAAATAACAGCACCACCGATCAATCTCTGCTGAGCCAGGCGGAATCTCTGCGCCAACAGATCTCCGGCGTATCGCTCGATTCGGAGGCCGAGAGTCTTCTGCAGTACAACCGTTCCTACGACGCGATTTCCAAGATGTTGGGCGTCTTAAATTCGCTGAGCCTTGACATCGTGAATCTCCTGCCGCCCATCAGCAGTTCGTAGACGCAGCCAAAGTAAGGAATCCTATGATCAGCACTCTGAATCCCGCCGCTCAAAACTTCCTCGCCGGCCTCAATCAGATTCAAACACGGCTTCAAACCGCGCAGACGCAGCTCACCACGGGCCTCCAAATTAACAACGTCTCGGACGATCCCTCCGAGATCGCCGACGTCTGGCAGCTCAATTCGCAACTGGATCAGACCCAGCAGACCGACACGAACCTGGGCCAGGTGAACACGGAAGTAAACACCGCGCAGTCCGCCCTGCAATCCTCCGTCACACTGGTCGAGCAGGCCTTGACTTACGGAGCACAGGGGGCGAGCGGCACCGCCAGCGCCACTACCCGGCAGGACTTGGCGAATGAACTGGGCGCGATCCTGCAACAACTGGTTTCCGCCGCCAACACCACGGTCCAAGGCCGCTACATCTTTTCGGGCGATACCGACCAGACAACGCCCTACTCCATCGATCTCACCCAGAGCAGTCCGGTTAGCGCGTACCAGGGTTCCGCCACCACCAGGGAGATACAGGGCCCGGATGGCACGGCCTTCCCCATCGCCCTCACCGCGCAACAGATCTTCGATAGTTCCAACGCGCAAACCAATGTTTTCGCCTCCATCACCAGTTTGATGCAGGGTCTGCAAGCGAACAACGCCACCCAAATCACTTCGGCCGTGAGCGACGTTCAGAGCGCCGACACCTTCCTCAATCAGCAGCTGGCTTTTTATGGAACCGTGCAGGACCGCGTGGCGGGCGCGCTCAGCTTCGGCCAGAATTACACCACGCAGTTGCAAACACAACTGAGCGGAGTGCAGGACGCCGACGAAGCGAGCGCCATCACCAACATGACCCAGGCGCAGACCGAGATGCAGGCCGCGCTGCAATCGGAGGCGCAACTGCCGCGAAACACGCTTTTCGATTTTCTGACTTAAGGTTCCGAACGGGTTCTCGCAGCGCCGATGTGGAACGACGACGAGATCACGCGGTTGGAAGAATCCACCAGCGCTTGCGCGCCAAACGGGAATCGCCAGTCCGTCAACGCGACATCCCGCGCTCCCTCCGGATTGTCCACCGGCGTCACGGACCACAAAGGGTATTGCGCAAATCGCAAGAACACTGCCACCGGATGCGCTTGGCGGGCTGCTTCGATAGCGGGACTGGGAGGCGCCTTGTATATTATCGTCCCCGCCGCCGGATCAAAGTCCCGCATCACGTTCACGGCGAACCGCATCACGAATTCCGGCCGCTCCATCCACCCTTGCCACTCGATCGGGCTCACCCCGGGAGAAGGAAACGCCGCCACGCGAATCGGCGGACCGCCCTGATAAACTCGCGATTCCAAAATCTCGATCGCCCGCTGATGCCACAGAAACCGGCCACAATCGTAAACCAGAAAAAACGAAAGCGCAAAGATCGCCAGTCCGTGCCCGCTGCCTGCTTGCGCCCCAATCTCTCCGCTTACCAGCTTGCCCATCATCGGCGCCACCCAGGCCAGCAGCAAAACCGCCCACACCAACAGATCGAAAAGATTAATCAGATCCAGATGAAACCACTGCGACGAAAAGGGAAACAACAACCGGATCCCGTAGACATTGGTCCAATCCAGCAGCAGATGGCTGGCCACTCCGATCATGGCGAGTCCCCATGCCGCCACCCAGCCTCGCATGGTCCTTCCGATCGCGCAGGTCACCAGCACGCACAATAGCGCCATCACCGGCGCGGCGGCGATCGAGTGCGTAATTCCGCGATGCTGCTCGAAATAGTACAGCGGGCCGCGCACAATCGTCGCAAAATCGATATCGGGAACGTTGGCCGACAAGACCAGCAGCAGTGTAGCTCGCGGATACCAGCGGTTTAAGCCCGAGCGGCTTAACATCAAGCCGGTCAGCGAGTGGGTGAGGTTGTCCATGCGGCGGCGTCGACGCCGGCGGAAACGCTGACGGGTCGTCGAGCTCGAAAACCTGTGGGAACCAGGAGGGTGAGAGCGCTCGGAACAATCTCCACACGTGCCGGAGCAAGGCCCGCATACTCGCCGTCCACCTGTAGATGGATTCCGGTATCTTTCGGGGCCTGAAAGACCGCCTGGCGAGTCCGCAGAATCGTGATCCCCCGCATACTCTTGTGTTGATGCACCACCACCGCCAGCATATATTTCAGAAACCCGAGCGAGCTCTCACCTTCGAACAGCACCAGCTCAAACTCGTCGTCGAGCAGCGAGATGCTGGGAGCGATTTCCAGATCGCCGCCGTAATTCCGAACCCGGCTTAGCAGAGCGAAACTCGCGCGATATTCGCGTCCCTCGGCCTGCACCGTAAACTCGGGAATGCGGCGACCAATCTTTGAGAATCCACCCACCCAGTAAGCTACTTTCCCAATTGCTTGCTTCACTCGCGGGTTGAGGTGAAAAACAATATCGGCGTCCAATCCGGCGCCAGCCATCAACAGAAAATAGCGCTGCGAACCGTTTGCGTCATTCGATATCATTCCCAGGGCGACGCGTTCCTGCACCGTCTCGGCCAGAGTGGCAGCGGCCCGCTCCATCGCATTGCCGATCCCCAGCTCATTGGCGAGCACGTTCGCGGTTCCGGCCGGCAGAATACCCAGCGGCACATCCGAATTCACCATTCCGTTCACTACTTCGTTGATGGTGCCGTCGCCGCCGGCCACCAGGATCAAGTCGGCTCCGCGATCCACCGCGCTCCGTGCGATCTCGCCGGCGTGACCCGGCCCCGTGGTGGCAATTGAATCGACAGTTATCCCGTGCTCGTCCAGCAGCTGGATGGATTGTCGCAGCGCATGCTTGCGCCGCCTGAGCCCGCCCGCGTATGGATTATAAATGAGAACGGTCTGACGGTAGGTGTCGATAGTACCCTAATTATAGTAGATGCGCCCGCAAAAGCTAGAGGGAAAACAAGTAGAACAAGAAATCGAAGATCTGCGCGAGAAACTGCATCACCACGAGTATCTGTACCACGTGCTGGATCAGCCCGAGATCAGCGACGCCGAGTACGACCGGATGATGCGGCGGCTCAAGGAACTCGAAGCCGGACATCCCGACCTTGTCACACCCGATTCCCCAACCCAGCGCGTGGGCGGAAAGGCGCGCGAAGGCTTCGTCAAAGTGCGCCACAGCTCGCCGCTGCTTAGCCTCGACAACGCTCTGAATGAAGACGAAATGCGAGCTTTCGATCAGCGCGTGCGCGAACTGCTTAAGGGTGAACCTTATGAGTATGTCGCCGAGCTCAAGTTAGACGGGCTATCGATGGCCGTGCACTATGAAGACGGCCGCATGGCGAGGGCCATCACGCGCGGCGACGGGCAGGTGGGCGAAGACGTTACCGAAAATGCCCGCACCATCCGCACACTACCGCTACGGGTGAAATCGAAACTCCCGGCATTTGAAGTGCGCGGCGAAGCCTTGATGACGCTACAGGCTTTCGAACGCATGAATGCCCGGCAATTGCAGCAAGCCTTGCCCGCCTTCGCGAATCCCCGCAACGCGGCGGCCGGTTCTTTGCGTGCTTTGGACCCGTCCCTTACAGCGTCGCGCCAGCTGGAATACTCCGCTTATTTTTTGCTCGTGGACGGACAGTTCGTTCGCGACAGCCATTGGGAATCTCTCGACGAACTATCGAAGATGGGCTTCAAAGTGAACTCGCACCGCAAGAAATGCGCGGGCTTGGACGACGTGCTCGAGTTCTACCGCAATTGGGAATCGAAGCGCGCCTCGCTGGCTTATGAGATCGACGGCGTGGTGGTAAAAGTGGATTCTATCCGCCAGCAACAGGCGCTCGGCTGGACTTCCAAGGCCCCGCGCTGGGCCATCGCCTNNAAGTGGGCCGCACCGGCGCGCTTACGCCCGTCGCCCATTTGAAGGCGGTGAGCATCAGCGGTGTCACAGTGACCCGCGCCACATTGCACAATGAGGATGAAATCGCGCGACTGGGCGTCGAAATCGGCGACACGGTGCTGGTGGAACGCAGCGGCGATGTGATCCCGAAGGTGGTGCGGGTGCTGAGTCAAGGCGTCGACCGGCGGCCATTTCGCATGCCCAAGCATTGTCCCGTTTGCGGCGGCGAAATCGTGCGCGAAGAAGGCGAAGCAGCCAGCCGCTGCATCAACACCAATTGCCCGGCCCGGCTCAAGGAATCCGTGCTGCACTTCGCCGCGCGCGGCGTCATGGATATCGATGGCATGGGCGACGTGCTGGTGGATCAATTAGTCACTCGCGGCATCGTCAAGAGCGTGGCGGATATTTACGATCGCGAGCACTCGGTGAATCTAGAGACGCTGATGGAGCTTGAGCGCATGGGGCAAAAATCCGCCGAGAAAGTGCTGCGCAATATCGACGCTTCCCGGAAGCAGCCCCTGCCGCGCGTGCTCAATGGCCTGGGCATTCCCTTCGTCGGCGAGCGCACCGCGCAGATCCTGGCAGAGAATTTCGGAAGTCTGGACGCGATCGCGGCAGCGGATGAAGAGACGCTGCA
>PKZC01000013.1:0-1424 GCA_003132905.1 Bryobacterales bacterium
CGTGCGGCCAGCAGCCGCTGCGCCGCCCAGGCGGCCCGAGCAGGTCGAGCAGACAGCGCGCCGCCGAAGGGGTGCCGTTATTTTTTCCGCACACCGGCCATATCGACCATCTCCGAATAAATCGGCATGTCCTTGCGCAAACTCTCGATTGCTTGCTCGGGCGTGCTGCCGACCGATTCGATGCCAAGATTTGAGAAGATCTTGATTACCTCTGGGTCCTTAGCGACGATCTGCAAGGCTTGCGCGAGGCGATTGATGACCTCCGGAGGAACGCCACCGGTCACTGCATAGCCGTTCCAAGCAATGTATTCGAAGCCCGGTATTGTCTCTGCGACCGTCGGGACATTGGGCAGTTGCGGCATGCGCTGGCGCGTCGAGACGGCGAGCGCTTTGACCGAGCCGTTTTTTACCGGCTCAATGAGGTCGGACGAATTGCCGAAATGCATGTCCACGGTTTTCGAAAGCACCGCCCTCAGTGCCGCTTGGCCGCCGGTGAATGGCACATGGACCATCTCCAATTTCTCCAGCCCGGCGAGATAGGCCGTGTCGAGATGATTGTTGGTCGCCACGCCGCCGCTTGCATACGTTAATTTGCCCGGATTTGCTTTCGCATAATCGATGAACTCGCGAAGAGTCGAATAAGGCGCATTCTTATCGACCACCATCACCATACCGTTCGTCCCGGTGATACTGACCGGTACGAGGTCTTTCAAGGGCACGTAGTTCACGTCATGCGCCAGCGGCAGAACGGTGAACATCGTGCTTCCTATAAACAGAATGGTGTAGCCATCCTGCGGTGCATTCATGGCGTAAGAGACACCAAGCGCACCACCGGCGCCCGGTTTGTTCTCGATAATAAAGGTCTGATTGAGAATCTTGCCAAGCCGATCGGCTGTGAGGCGTGCCATGACGTCGGTCACGCCGCCTACGCCGTAGGGCACCACTACTTTCACGGTCCTGCTCGGCCACTGCTGCGCGAAACTTGTTGGGATCGATGCTAGGAGCATCAAACAGGCGCCCGTCACCGCCAGGACTCGTCTCAAAGCCATTTTCATCTCCTTCAACTGCATCGGTGTGTGGTGACCACCTTAAAGCAATACATAGACCAGCCATTCAGCGGAAGGGCAATGGCCAAGCCGCGTGCCCTAATCCGGAATGTATACCCAAAGATCAACTTGCAGCCGTGCCTCCGGCAAAGCCTGCCAGGGAACTTCGATTGCGGAGAGCGGAAGCGGCATCCCATGCATCGCCTCCGACCAGACTTCCAGCGTGGCCGGAAGATCGGTGAGGTCGGAATGAAATTGCTGGATGCGCAGCGCGTTTTGGAGGCTCGTCCCGGCGGCGCGGCAGATCGCATCGGCCTGGGCAAGAATTTCCCGTAGTTCGCTTTTTATGGGCAGTGCAAAGAACGGTTGCGTCGCATC
>PKZC01000013.1:1453-2564 GCA_003132905.1 Bryobacterales bacterium
TCGTGAGAGCGATCGTGTTAATTTCGATGCGAAGTTGGGGCATGATGAAGCCGGGCGTCTCGGTCGCGATGATCGTCGTCGCGGGCTGAATCGGAAAGTGCTGCGCCCACACTTGGCGAAAGCCGGGGATGTCCGCTTGATCGCGCAAATAGACCTGCGCCTTAACGACTGTGTCGAGACTCGCGTTCGCGGCTTCGAGTGTCGGCTTCAACTTTCTTTTAATGATGAAATCGGTCTCGAGCATGATAGGCGTGCCCTTCCACAATCCGTGGGCACGTTTCGCTTCGGGATCGACCGGGGCATCCTCTTCCTTCAGGGCTTCGGCGGTCTGGCCAGGAACGAAGCGAAAATCGCCGGCACTCAGTGACGGGCTGTATCCGGAGCTGGCGTGAATTTTGTAGGCGCCACCTTTTGCGTGTTGAACCTGAAAATACGGGCCCGGAATGGCCGCCATGACCTGGACTTCCATGGTCTGTTCAGTGCGCGCAAAACGCCGATGCAGGTTGGATGTCGACGGCGGTATCTGATCCTTGAAGAATTCCCGCCGAGTCTGGTGATAGCCGTCAACTACATCGGGCGACGTGTAGAATTGATCGATGCGAACGACATCGCTCGGATTCGANNGCCACATTGGCCCGTGGCGAAAAGCCACCGTCCTGCCCGTACTCCGCGCGCCCACTGATAAGGTGTATTCGGAATGCACACCGGTAGGATCGCCTGAGTCGCGGCGCCGGACGAGGTCTTGCTCACGGGCCCTAGTGAGTTTGAACTCGCGTCCGCTGCCGTCATGAGCCGCCCCAAGTGCCGTAAAATTCGCCATTACTAAATAGCCAAAAGGCACGCTTCGCAACTGCCGCGACGGCGTACCACGAAAATTATTGAAGGCGCGCACACGGCCGCCCCAAGGCTTGTGTCCGATCGACTAGATCATCGTTTTTGAAGTTCGAATCATATCAGGCGGCCTTGTCGAGCTTGTAGGTCCACGTGTGAACGACGGGGTGTTGATTGAAGTGGTCCATGGCAGCCATGAGACGATCCTTGAGTTCCTGCTTTGAAGCGACGCGGATGTGGCGTAGCACCGAGCGGGCGAGTTTGGAAAAGAAGCCCTCGA
>PKZC01000391.1 GCA_003132905.1 Bryobacterales bacterium
AGCCTGCCTCGCCGGCGCGCGCTGCCTCGACGGCTGCGTTGAGCGCGAGAATGTTGGTTTGGAAGGCGATTTCATCGATCACTTTGATGATCTTTGAAATCTTGTCGCTCGAACCGGTGATCTCTTGCATCGACTGGAGCATTTCTTCCAGCGTTCGATTGCCTTCGGTGATGCGCCGGTCCACTTCCGCCATCACGCCTGCGGCCTCTTTTGAGTTTTCGGCGTTCTTGCGGGTCATCGAAGTGATTTCTTCGCTCGACGCCGAGGTTTCTTCGAGCGACGCAGCTTGCTCGGAGGCGCCCTGGGCAAGGGTTTGACTGGAAGACGCTACTTGCGCCGAAGCGCTGGTGATTTGTTGGGCGCCTTCGGCGAGACCGGCTGCTACGCCGCGCAGTTGCCTGGTAGTGCGAGTGACGAGCAGCAAAACTAGGGGCGCTATCGCAATGGCAGCGAACAGAAGAATATAATTCAACCAATGCGCCTGGGACGCATCGCGAGCGCCTTGCTCCGAACCAGTTTGAAGATTTATTTCTTGCAGCTCCACCAGATCAAGCGCCGCCGCTTCTAGAGAATCCAGCGATTTGCTTGAGCTGTCGGTGTAGACTTTCAATGCTCCCTGGGAATCGCCCGCCAACGCCGCCGCCTGTACTTGTTGGAAATAGCCTGTGAAGCGGGGAAATTCACTTTCGAGAGCGGCCAGATCGCGGCGGCCCCGCTCCAATGTTAAAAGCGGCTCCAGCTGCGCCAGGAGTTGGGCTACGCCGGCCGCACGGGTGTCGAACTCCTGCTTGTTGCTTTGCGCTTTCGCCGGAAGTTGCTCCAGCATAAACAACATGACGCCTCGCTGACAGCTCCGCATGCGGAACAGTTGCGCTTGCAAGTCCGCGGCAATGAGAATTTTCTTGGCCGTTATATCGGTCGCCATTTGCAGCGCTCCCGCTAAACTTCGAACCGAATACAGGTAGCCGCCCGCCAAGGCAAGTGCTACAAATAGCAGCGCGGCGAAACTGCCCAATAGTTTTTTCCCAATCGTCATGCGTGACATTTGCAATTTGTTCCTTTCAACGTAGAGACGTGGCGCTCAGCGCGGTCAGTTCCGCGGCCACTCGGCCGAGCGGCGCAATACGGTCCACCGCCCCCATCCGGATGGCCTCCCGAGGCATTCCAAAAACCACGCAACTGGCTTCGTCCTGCGCCAACGTCCGGGCCCCGGCTCGTTTCATTTTGAGCAGGCCCTGCGCGCCGTCCGAACCCATGCCGGTGAGTATCGCGCCGATGGCGTCGCCTTTGGCGGCCTGGGCCACGGAGTCGAACAGCACGTCCACCGAAGGACGTTGATAGCAGACGCGCGGTCCATCTTGGACGCTGACGCTGTACTGGCCGCCGGTTTTGCGCAGCGTCATGTGAAAATTCCCGGGAGCGATCAACACCAGTCCCGCGGTCAGCCGGTCGCCATCGGCGGCTTCTTTGACGTGCAGCCGGCACAAGTTGTCCAGCCGATTGGCGAAAGCCAGCGAGAACACGGAGGGAATATGCTGCACTACCAAGATACCCGGCATATTCGCCGGCAGACCGGTGAGCACTTCGCGCAGCGCCTCGGTTCCGCCGGTGGAAGCGCCAATTGCGATGACGGTGGATTCGCTCGCGCTGGAAAACGCCAGCGCCGGCGGGGGCGCGGTAGCCGGGAGTTGCGCCTTTGGTTTGCCGATCCGGGCCTGCGCCGCGGCACGGACCTTGTGCGGCAGGTCGTGCTTGAGCTCGCCGACCGAGTAGGGGCCGCCCGGCTTCGCCAACACTTCCACGGCGCCGCACTGCAGAGCTTCGAGCGCGGTCTGGCTGGAAGACTGCGCGAGCGAGCTGATGATAATCACCGGCAGCGGATGAAATTTCATTATCTTTTTCAAGAACGTGAGCCCGTCCATGCGCGGCATTTCGATATCCAGCGTTATTACGTCCGGGCGGAGGCTCACGATCTTATCGCGCGCAACAAAGGGATCGGGCGCGGTACCCACCACTTGCATATCCGGCTCTGAAGCTAGGGCTTCGGCCAGCATCTTGCGGACAATTGCGGAATCGTCGACGATCAACACTCGGATTTTGCGCCCGGCTTCCATGTATTCCTTATGCCGCCAGCGGCGGGGCGGATGGAGCGTCGTCGGCCGGCGAGTCCAATGCGGCAGTAAGGCGGATCGATATGCCTAACAGCCCTTCTGGAATCGCGAAACAGTGGTGTAAGGCTCCCGCATCGGGCCATTCCTGCCAGAGGCTCAACTTCGGAGACGATAAGGCCAGTTTGGATTCGGGCCACAATTTGCTGAGTATCGCCCCGCACAGAATATTGGAGAGCTCCTGGATCACCTGGCCGCGCTGCGCATCGGTCAACTCCATCGGGTCCAGACCCAGGAAGGACGCGGCGATCGGATCGGCCGCCTCGGCCGAAACTCCCAACAGCATTTCTCCGAAGTGAGATCCTCCAAATCGAATCCGGGCGCAGCGCGCCCTGCCCAACCAGGCGTGCTCACAGGCCGTCAGTTCCGCCTCGGTAAAGAACATCGCCTCCATAACTTCGGCCATTACCCGGCGGATTGTATCCGGGGCCGTCGGCTCCTGATCCAGCCTGCCTGGTTGGTATAGCGTCGCGGCTGGCTCAAGCGACGATGGTTGGTCAAGCTCTGGCGGCATCTCGATCTCCTAATACCCGCTCCAATTCATCCCGCAACGTCTCCGGCGTAAACGGCTTGGCCATGTAGCCCTTGGCGCCGAGCTCGATCATCCGCACGATCCGCTCGTTGGTGGCGTCGGTTGAAATCACCACCGCCGGGGTGGTCTTCAAAGTTCCGTCCGCGCTCAGCCGGCGTAACAGCTCCTCGCCATTCATACCCGGCATGTTGATGTCGGTGAGTATCACATCCACCCGATGAGCGCTTAACTGCGCCAGCGCCTCGATGCCATTGCCGGCTTCGGTGCATTCGCCCACTTCGAATCCGGACAGGTTCAACACGCGCCGGATAAAGCTGCGCATCACCGGCGAATCGTCTACGATCAGGACCGAGTAAGCCATGAATTATTTCCCCGCTGCATTGCCAGCCGCATTGCCGTCTTCCCTGTCGCGCCCGCAGTTTTCCAGCCGCCGCGATCATTCATTGCCGTTTCGCCCTTTTGCGCCATGGGACCGCACCAGCTCCCGTTCCATCGCGCCGCCTTCCTGTACCCATAAGCGGCCCGAGCCCACCTCGAGACGCGTGGTGCGCGATACTTCTCCGCCCACCGCTTCAGCCGCCACCAGAATGCCCGCCTTCCACAGAATTTTGCGCGCCGCCAGGTAATTGCGTTTGCCGATCTGAAATACCCCCTGGCTGTCGAGCACTTGCGCGCCGCCGGCCAGCCGCACCACCATCCGCTTGCCGTCGCCGCCGGCCACCCTGAGCTCATCGATCAGCCGCGGAATGCCGGTGTCGGCGAACATGAACGGATTCTGCTCGGCCTTCCTCGAATCGATGCCCGATTCGGGAAGCATGTAATGCAGCATCCCACTCACTTTAGTGAGCGGATCGTGCATCGCGACCGCAATGCAGGAGCCGAGCGCATAGGTTATCAGCACCGCATCGGCGTCGCGCGTCACCTTGCAATCGGAGATTCCCACCACCAGCGAACTCAGCGCCATGATTTCTTACACCGCCCCGCTTTTTTCATGGCCAGCGCTTCGATCCGCCCGCGGGCTTCTGGTTGCGATAAGTGGCCGGCCGGACGTATTGCAAAGCATGTTCGACGCCGGTGAGCGACTCGGAATGACCCACAAAGAGATAACCGCCCGGCTCCAGGCAGGCGCTGAGCCGCTGCACGATATCTTGCTGAGTAGGCTTATCGAAATACATCATCACGTTGCGGCAAAAGATTACATGAAACAGCCCGCGCCGTGAAAACGGTTCGATCAGGTTGAAGCGGTCGAATTCGATCCGTCTCCCTAACTCTGGCTTGACCTTGTAAAATCCGTCCGATTCGCCCCGTCCACGCAGCAGGTATGCGCGCCGCAGTGGATCCGGTACATCGCTGAACCGCCCCACCGGGTAGACACCGCGCCGCGCCGTGTCGAGCACCCGCGTCGAGATATCGGTAGCCAAAATCCGGAAATCCCGCGCGGGCGATTTGCCGAGAACTTCGGCCAGGCACATGGCGATCGAATAAGGCTCTTCGCCGCTCGAACAGGCCGCGCTCCACACCCGCAGCGGGGATACAGCGCGAAATTCTTCCTGCGCCGCCCGTGCTAGAAACTCGAAATGCGCCCGCTCGCGCAAAAAGCTGGTGTGGTTGGTGGTCAGCGCGTCGATCAGCTCGATCAACGCATCGCCCGTCGGATCGGCCAGGATGTGGCGGTGGTATTCGGCGAAGGTCTGGAAGCCCAGCTTGCGCAGTTTCTTGCCCAAACGAGCCGCCACCAGCGCCTCTTTGCCGCGTTTCAAATCCAGCCCGAAGCGCTGATAGGCCAGGTCGCTGATTTCGCGAAATTCGCTCGCGGTCAGTTTCAGTTCGGCCCCCACCGAACCGGACACCGCAGATCCGGCAGCCGATGAGACCGCCTCATTCGCCATGGCCGGCCCCGTTGCTCGATCCAAACAACCCCTCGGGATCTAAAATCAAACCCACGCGGCCGTCTCCCAAAATCGCCCCGCCGGCTACCCCGGCGATGTTGCGCATCCCTTCGCCCAGGCTCTTGATCACGACCTCTTGTTTGCCAATCAGCTCGTCCACCATCAAGCCGAACAGTTTGCTTCCGCTCTCGGTGACGATCAGCAGGCTCTCCCAGGGGTGCTGATTTTTTGGCTTCACGTGAAAGCGCTGGTGCAGCCGGATCACTGGAATCAGGCTGCCCCGCACCATGGCCATTTCCTGCCTGCCATGGATGGTAGAGATAGCCTCCTCGGCCGGACGCAGCATTTCCCGCACCGCGAAGATCGGAACAATGTAGCGCTGATCGCCCACTCCCACCACCAGTCCGTCGATGATGGCGAGCGTAAGCGGCAGCTTAAGCAGAAACGTGGTGCCTTCGCCGGGTTTGGAAATCACATCGATGCGCCCGCGCAGCTTCTGCACTTGCTTGCGCACCACATCCATGCCCACGCCGCGCCCGGAGACGTCGGTGATTTTATCGGCGGTCGAAAAACCGGGTTGAAAGATCAAAGCGAAGATCTCGCCCTCGCTCAGCTCGACGCCAGCTTCGATCAGATTCTTCTCGCGCGCCTTGCGCAGGATCTTCTCGCGCGATAGGCCCCGGCCGTCGTCCGATATCTGGATCACGATGTGGCCGGCCTGGTGCCCGGCCTTGAGCGTGACATGGGCCTGCGCCGGCTTGCCCGCGGCGATCCGATCGGCCGGGACTTCGATGCCGTGATCCACCGAATTGCGCACCATGTGCATCAACGGATCGGCCAGCTCCTCGACAATGTTCCGGTCCAGCTCGGTCTCTTCACCGGCCAGTTCCAGTTCCACCAGCTTCCCGGCCTTGCGCGATAAGTCCCTGACCAGGCGCGAGGTCTTCTGGAACAATTGCCCCACCGGAATCATGCGCATCGACATGGCGGTGCGCTGGATATCGTCGGTGATGCGCGCCAGTTGCGATAGATTGCGCGCCAGCCGAGGCTTCAAACCGGCGGACAAGTCCGGATCGTGCCGCACCAGCGATTGCGAGATCACCATCTCGCCCACCATGTCCACCAGATAATCGAGCTTGGCCGTCTCCACTTTAATGGATCGCGCGCCCACCGAACGCGCCTCGCTGCTCCTGGACGCTTCGACCACCTCGGCGGGCGCGGTTTCGAGCGCGTTATCGGCAGCCAGAGGAGCCGCTACTTCCCGCGCCAATTCCATTAGTCCAGGCGTGGCCGGTTGGGCGGCCGGAGCAGCGGCCGGGAGCCCGGCCGCAATCGCGGGGACGCCGGTAACCAAGCCGCGGATGGCCTCGAGCAGTCCGGCTGCTTCCGGACCCGTCGGCGTCTGGCCGGTCCGGAGCATAGCTTCCAGCTCCGTCATCCAAACGTTCAAATAGTCTTTGCCCTCGAGAATCCGGTCGATGACGCTCGAGTTGACGGTTAACTTGGCGTTCCTGGCCAGATCGAGCACCGTCTCCACTTCGTGGGCCAGATCGCGAACCGGGTCCAGATCGAGAAAGCCCGCCATCCCCTTAATGGTGTGAAAACCGCGAAAGATCGCGTTAATGGCTTCCGAGTTGGCCGGGTCTTGATCGAGCGTGAGCAACTGCAGCTCAATGGCGGTCAAATGCTCGCGCGATTCCATGATGAAATCGCCGATCAGTTCCGGATCGCTGGCTAAAGGATTGACCGACGCGGAATTCGGGTCAGCTGCAACGCTCATCTTCGGCCCCTCCTTTCAGCAAACACGCCGCCAGTCGGGGAACACACCACGAGGTATTTCATGAGCAGCTCACAACGATCCGAGGCCGGCGGCTTCCTCGACCGACAAAACACGGTTGATGTCCAGCAGGATCTTTACCTTGCCCTTAATCTTGGCCATGCCGAGCAGATAGGGGATGGCCACCCCGCTGCCGAAATCGGGCGTGTTTTCGATATCGCTGGCCTGTAGCGTGAGCACCTCCGATACCGCGTCCACGATCACTCCGATCTCTATATGCCCTGCTCCCGAGAGATGCCCTGCTCCCGACAGATGCCTTGCTCCCGACAGATGCCTTGCTCCCGACAGATGCCTTGCACCCGACAGATGCCTTGCTCCCGACAGATGCCTTGCACCCGACAGATGCCCTGCTCCCGAGAGATGCCCGCTCCCACTTTCGGGACGGGCTTCGGCCAGGGGCGTCAGGGCGATCTCTGCCATCTCACTTTGCACCACCACCTCGATCTGCACCACAATGATGCACGTCCGCTGCGTGTATTCCATCTGCTCCAAGCCGAATTTCAGACCCAGATCCACCACCGGAATCACCTTGCCCCTGAGATTGATCACGCCTTTGACATAAGCCGGCGTTTGGGGCACCGTGTTGATTTCCCGAACGCCCATAATCTCGCGGACGCGCAGAACCTGAATGGCAAACTCCTCGCTTCCCAACCAGAACATGAGATATTTGCCCGCGCGCGGATCGGCCTTTTGGTTTAATCCCTTTTCCAGGGCGGCGGTCATGGTTCCCATATGGATTGGCCCAAGTCAGGCGCCCCGATCAGGTGCGCAGCACATGGGGCACCGGAAAGCCGGCACGCGTGGTCTTCTTGCCCGACTCGTCGTTGGGCGCGATGCAGACCTGCACGCACATCCGGTCTTCGCCCAGCGCAAATGGAACCACCGTCCATTTTTGACTGCCGGAACTGCGGGTCTGAAAGTTGCGGCCGTAAATGACCGTGGGCGTGCTCAACCCCATCGCGCCCAGCCGGGCCTCCAGCACCGTTTTTACGTTGCCGATAATCATGTTGGTCACTTCGGCCACCGCATCCAGCACATCTTCATCGATGGCGGTATAGGGAGCCATTAACAGAGCCGACGCGATCTTGGCAGCACAGCCCGCCGAGCACGCCATGCTTCCCGATCCCACCCAGGATCCCGCCAGTCCGATCGGCGACACTACGCCCGAGCTCGGGACTGCCTCTTCTTTTTCGACGAACACCTCGCCGGACGTAATCTCGAGGGCCAGCATGGTGGTGAACACATCGTTGGTCGCTCCCTTGATGGCATCCACCAGTTCGTCCTGCGATAACGCTTGCGCCGGTTCTGCGTTTGTTGACATCGTTTCCTCGGTTCTCAATCAGCAGTCTCTCTAGATCAATCCAACTAGATCAGTCCGACCAGCTTTTCCTTGATCTGTTCGGCGGTGAACGGTTTGCGAACGTAGCCGGAAGCGCCGCGCTCTACCGCCTCCAGTACCTTGGCCTGAGTCCCTTCGGTACTGACCATTAAGACCGGGATGCCATTCCAAATCGTTTCGGCGCGCATCTTGGTCAAGAACTCCAGTCCATCCATGTTCGGCATGTTGATGTCGGAGAGAACCAACCCGATGGTCTGCCGGCGCATCGTCTCCAACGCCTCCACTCCGTCGCCGGCTTCATATACGGTGCCGATCGGAATTTCAGTCTGCCGAAGTACTCGCTGCAGGATCTTGCGGATCGCAGCCGAATCATCCACGATAAGAACGTCTAACACAGGTGCTCTCGCCTCCCTTATTTCCTAGCGGCCTGTCTGTCTTATCGGACTAAGGAGTGGTTCTTTAGGAAAAAGCGCGGGTTAGCACGAAGACGATCGCGCCTTGCGGCTCGCGCGGAGTGTTAGCCGGCTGTGGTCCCTACCACAATGATGGCGATTGGGATGTCGCCCACTTTGGATTGCAGCACCCAGTCGGTATCGCCTTGCTGGCTGAATCCGGGCGAATCGGTATCGGCTTTCCAAAAACTAAGCACCGCCGGATGGGCTGTGTGCGAGGCTTTCCGGCTCAAGGCTACCAGGGAATCGAAGCTGGGAATGGCGTTTACATCCCGATCCTCGGCGGCTGGTATGAGCAACAGGAAATCGCGCTGCGGCGCCGCGCCCTCGTGATTGCCGTTGGCGGGCATGATGCCGTAGCGCAAGGTGTAAACTCCAGGCTGGATGGTCTGCCCGCGGCGGTCCGATCCTGGGCCGTCGAAGCGGATCACCCCGAGCAGCGTTCCCAACGGAATACCGGGCAGCGTCACGTTTTGTTCCTTCGAAGCCGTCCCCCCAGGTGAGGCCGAGCCCACCGGTACACGTGCCCGCAGCCAAAGCTCACAATAAGGAGCTCCTGGCTGGGCGCTGATTTGAAATCCTTTCGGATCGAGCGCTTGAGAGACGCTGGCCGCTACTTGGGAGGGCGGCGCTCCGGCTTTGTCGGCTTTGTACTGCTGGCCCCATATGGCCGCAGTAAGAAGCAGCGGCCCAAGGTATCGAAGAGCGGCGAGAGGACGTGCCATCGTTTCCATCCTAACCACTTTTGGCCGGCGCCTAGCGTCGCCGGGACGCCGCTATTCCACCAGCGCCCTTAACTGCTCGTACATCATCATGCAGGCCGGCCCAAGTGTCACCAGAAGCACCGACGGGAAGATCAGGAAGAAGACCGGAAAGATCAGTTTCACGCCTACTTTTCGGGCCTTCTCCTGGGCTTGCTGGCGAAACCGCGTCCGCAGATACTTGGCGTGCGAGCGCAGCGCCGGGCCGATGCTGACTCCAAAACGGTCGCTATCGATCAACAGATTCGACAGCTTGCGCAATTCAGGTTCCTTGTTGCGCGCGGCCAGGGCGCGGAATGAGTCCGCGCGCGAACTGCCAGTCCTAAGCTCCATGTAGAGCTGAGCAAACTCGGCGCTTAAATCCGGATGCGTACGCTTCAACCCACGGCTTGCATCGGCGATGGATTGATCGATCGCCTGCCCTGCTTCCATCGCCAGCACCATGAGATCGAGCGCCGGCGGAATAGCGCTACGCAGCCGTTGGGCGCGGGCGTGTACACGCGAACTCAGCACGCGATCGGGTAACAGGAACCCGATGCCCAAGCCGCAGATCATGGGAAGCGGAGTAAGGGCGGGATCGTGCTGGTAAAGCAACGCGAGGATTCCAAGCAATCCGGCAAAAAACAGCGCGCTTCCGCATTTGATTCCGTAAAAGATGGGTAGCGCCGATGCCCAGCGGTATCCGGCCGAGCTGAGCCGCACGCGGTAGGGATTTTGTTCACTCTTGGCGGCGGGAAAATTTTCTCCGATGGACTCAAACAGTTTCGCGAACGCCGCGCTCCAGGTGGCCTGGTGGCCGCCCGCCAACAATGGCCCGCCGGCTTCCACGTCGCGGCGTTCAGCCAAGCGCTGGTAACAGTAGCCCGCCACCGTCACCGCCGTGAGAACGAACGCGAAGAACCCGACCCCCACCCATATGCCAGTCATATTTTGATGTCCACAATCCGCCGAATTATAAAATGGGCCGCCACCAGGCAGGCTACGGCCGCGGCAATCAAATACTTGCCGTCGGGATGGTGAACCAAAACGGCGAGGTAGGAAGGATTCACTGCGGTCATGACTAAGGCAATGCCAATCGGAAGCACCGTCAGCACGGCGCCGGTAAGCTTGCCGTGCGCCGCCAGGGCGCGGACTTCACCCTTCAACGCCACCGACTCCCGCATATTTTCAGCCAGCTTTCCCAGGACTTCGTTTAACTTTCCGCCGGTCCGGTTTTGAAGTTGCACGGCGGAGGCGAACATGCTGACTTCGAGCAGCGGCACGCGCTCGGCTAAATTGTTGAGCGCCTGCTCCCAGGAGGTTCCCAAATTCCCTTCCACCGCGGTCTGATGCATTTCGGCCGCGACGGGCTGCTCGCATTCTTCAGCCAGGATCTCCATGGCGGCTGGAAACGGATGTCCGGCGCGCAGCGAACGCGCCAAAGAATCGAGCGCATCGGGGAAATTCTCTTCAAACTGCCGGAAGCGCTTGGCGCGGCAACGCAGGATATAAAGATAGGGCAGCGCGCCCACGGCCATCGCGATCAGCAGATCGGCCCAACCAGGAAGCCAGTCAAACTGCATCGCGAAGCCGAGCGCTACGCTGGTGGCCAGCAGCATCAGCAGCGTGACGCGTCCCACCGACCAGCTGAGGCCCGCCTGCAGCAGATGGCGGTGCATGATGCGAACGAAATCGGATTTCTCCAGCAGCCGGGCCCAGGGCGAAATGCTGCTCAAAGATTCGTCTTTGAGCAACCGCGGGCTGTCGTCGAGCAGGTGCTCGGACAGGTCTTCGGCCAGCGCCTCGGCGCCCAGGCGCTGCAGTGCAAACCATCCGATCAACACCGCCAGGCCAGCCGCCAGGAAGGTCGTGAAAAAAACCAGAACGGAAGAAAGCGCCAGCACTTACCGCCCCCGATCGGTACGCGCAACGGCGACCGGGGAAGTCTGATCGAGATTCCGCGTAGAGACGAAGATAACCAAGTGCTTGTGTTCCCAGGAGTGCCTGGGAAACAGCCGCGCAGCTAAGTTTTCCGAGGCCACGTCGCTGCTGCGGCTCTCGATTAGGAAGCTGGATTTGTCCGCCAGTTGGGTTTGCGGCCCGCTGGAGCCGCCCATCTGTGGTTTCACTCCCAATGTGAATTTGTTGCCAGCGAGCCATCCTGGCGAAAACTGCACGCGAAGGTTGTCTGGTTTCGCTCCGCCATGGTTGTCGGGCTTAGCTCCGGCATGATAGCTAACAGGACGTCCGATGCCTGCCAGAAGCCGTTCGCGTGAAACGACCTCCAATTGATGTTTTTCCTGCAGCCCGCGGACAAGATCTCTGCCCTCGTNNGTGGAATGGAAAGCAGCCACCCGCCACGAGTTGTCGGATGCCACTTCGGTGGATTTGGCCCGCAAGTCTTCGAGCGCCGCATCACTGACACTCAACACCCGGATATGTAGTTCAACAGGATGATCCCAGGCCACAGCACTGGACGGTCGCGAGGACCCCGGCTCGTCCGTTTCCAGTTTTCCATTGTTCGAAAACAGCGCGGCCAGCGCCAGAGAATGCCGCGGTGTGGTTGCTTCGTCGAGAGGATTTCGAAGGCTGACCCGGATCCTGCTGCCTGCATCGGCCAGCGCCACCATATCGGCGTCCTGGGCGCGTATGAGCACCGTCACTACGGATCCTGCGGCACGATTGCTGTTACCATCCGCACTCACTGCGAGAACCTGCACATTCTCAAGCACCGTGCGAAGCTCGGTGGCGCCATTTCGCTCCGAGACCGCCTGCAAATCCACGCGAGATCCGGCCCGCAACAAGCTCAGCAGGCTTTCGGACTGAAAAACATGCATCGAGACAGCGCGCATTCCGGTTGGCACCAGGCCACCAGGGCCGGTACTGTCCGCAGCCCGCGGCGCCACGCGCTCCTGTAGCAGCGGTTCGTTCGCCTTCATGGCGGTCAAAAGCGTTGCGCCCGCAGCGTCCTCCGGCTTTGAGAACGCGCCTCCTAAAACGCCCTGCATTTCCGACACGCGCACGTCGTTCGGCTGGATCACCGTGCCGCGGTCCAAGTCCCGCGCCGCCACCACCACGGCATGCCCTGGCAGGTCACTGGAAGACCGTAACTTGCCCGCGAACAACCCGTAGAACACGCCGGTGGAAATGATCGCCACGACAAATGCAATCCCCAACAATGGAACCATGTTTCTCTTCATCTGCTCTTTGCTCTCCCTCTCAAACCGCAGCTTCGCCCTCAGCACAGCCCGGTAGGCGGATGCGCCTAACGGAGCACACCTGGGACTCCCTGCCAGATAAACGGCCGAGTTCGCACAAGAAAGTATCGAGTTTTGCCCTAAGGTTCTGGCCTTAATTGCCTTAGGCCGCTCTACCGCCTCAGGCAATGAGCGTGCAGCAACCAAGTTGCAACTGGAAACATCCAACTGTTAGGTAAGTGAAAGAAACATATGTTTAAACATTACAAATCGTTACTTGGGATCCTGGCCGCCGCGATTCTTGTGGTACTCCCGGCAGCCGCCGCCAGCAGCGCGATCCCGGGAACGTTGAATTACGTGGAAGGACAAGTTGCTGTAGCTGGACAGACGGTCACATCGCACTCGGTCGGATCCGTTCAAGTGCAGCCGAACCAAGTGCTCGAAACAGGACAAGGCCGGGCGGAGATACTGCTGACCCCCGGTGTTTTTCTCAGGCTGGGCGACAACGCAGCCGTCCGCCTGATTTCGCCGGGCTTGGCAGATACGCGCGTTGAGGTTCTGCGAGGCCAGGCGTTCGTCGAAGTCGCCGAGTTGTTTAAGGACAACAACCTTTGGGTGGTGATGAATGGAGTGTCCACGCGTTTGTGGGTGGTGATGAATGGAGTGTCCACGCGTTTGGCGAAGGAGGGCCTTTACGCCTTTAACGCCGACACCCGCAGGGTTCAGGTCTTTGACGGCGAGGCCATGGTGCAGCAAAACGACCAGACTATGGAATTGAAGAAAGGACGGGAACTTACGCTTGGAGGGCCCTGGAAAGCGGCCCATTTCGATCCGAAGTCGCCAGCCGCTCAAGGTCCGCTCTACGCCTGGAGCAATCTGCGTTCGGAATATGAAGCGGAAGCGAGCATGCAATCGGCCCGCAATGTCTTTGTGGGAGGGGGCGCTTATTGGGACGGACCGGGTTGGTATTGGAATCCGTATTGGGCCATGTATGGTTTCATCCCGGGCGATGGCATTTGGTACAGTCCGTTTGGCTGGCCGTTCTACTCGCCTTGGGTTGCCTATGGGTATGGATTTGGCTATGGTTTCCGTGGATACGGCCACGGCTTCATCGGCCGCGGTTTCACTGGGCACGGGCACGTGAGCGGTAACGCACTCGCTTCGGGCGGCAACTTTGGAGGTGCGGCGCGTGTAGGTGGGGGTGGTTTCGGCGGGCGCGGGTTCGCCGGTGGAATGCACGGTGGATTCGGCGGCGGTGGACGACGCTAGCTGCTAAGTGCCGCTGTTAATCGAAAGACGAAGGCTCAGTATTGCCGCACGAAGGTGTCAACGCCTTCGGCCTCAAGCTGGGCCTTTCTTTCGTTTAGGGCGTCGCGGTTATCGAAGGGGCCGATCAAAACGCGTAATAATTCCGGCCTTGGCCCTGGGGCAACATGCGGATCCAGCTTTTCACCGCGCAGGCGAGCCAGCAATCGCTGCGTCGCTTTCGGGTTCAATGCGCCCACCTGGATGTACAGCTCTCCTCTGCGTGGCGAGATGGTGGGGATGCCATAGTCCCCGGTAACACCATAGTCCCCCGCAACGCTGGAAGGTAGCTGGGGGCCGACGAATTCAGGCGCGGGCGGCGAGGGCTCAGGTTTTGTGGTTGCCGCCACGGGTGTCTCAACAGGCGGGGCTGGCACCGGACGTGTTGGAGCAGGCACAGGCGTCGCTTGCTGAATTATTGCGGGCTTCGCAGGCGGATGCGTGAGCACGATTCGCCCTCTCAGGTAAAGCGCGGCGATCAGCAGACCCACGCCGAGCGTCGCAGGTATCCAGACCAGCGGAATTCGCTTCTTATGATCTTCCAGATCGGACACGTCACTAGCCGGCGATGAGGTGGCATCGTCGGGAATGGTGGAAGGCCTGATCGTGATCATTCGCGCGTCTCCTGAGGCGCCTCACCTTGTATATCGGCGAAAGCCAAAGAAACAGCAGAGCCATGCTAAAGACGTCGGTGCCAGCGGCCGAACTGTCCTGCTAGGAGCGTGAATTCGTGACTCGATCCGCTGTCGTATGTTCGATGCTGCTCTTCTTGGGTTTGATGGCCTATGCCCACGAAGAGGTAATCCATCACAATCCGCATCCAGCGGAATCGCGTAAGCCTCATGAGACTATCTCCCGGCAACCTCACGCTGCAACCCAACACAGCAAGCCCAATAAGCCGGTCCACGCGACGGGCTCGCACGCCAAAGGGCCGAAAGTGTCGAAGCACTAACTACGCCGGGGCATTAGCTAAGCCGGGTCGAGGCTAGTACCAGGGAGTAAGAATGCTGGTCAGGGCCGCAGACGAGTACTCGGGTCCATTCTTTCCAAGAACGCGCCGAACACTCCATTACATTCCTGTGTGATTGCTCCCATACTCAGGCAGCGGCATGAATCCCAGGAGACATCTGCGCGGACTTTTCAGGTATCTCTTCAGGTACCTATGGCCCGACCCTTTGCTATTCTCTCCTCGCTATGCGGCGCGAAAACACATCGCGGTCATTGCAGCTCTGCTGGGCGTGGCAGCAATTGCGGGCGCGGTTGTTTTAACGCCGTCGCATCGTAGCAAGCTGGGCGGCACGGAGCCGGATGTCTGGCAAAGCCTGCGCCAACATGTATCCACGCGCGCGCAAGTGGATCTGTTTGACGATTTCAGTGGAGGTTTAGATGCCTGGCAAAGCGGCCCAGGGCTAGCCAGCGCTTGGTCGTATGACAAAAACGGATTCGTCAACCCCGGGAACCTATCGCTCTTTAAGCCGAGCATGCATTTGACGGATTACGACCTGGACGCCTTAGTGCAAATTGAGGCCAAGAGGCTGGGACTGGTGTTTCGCGCAGCATCGGCGCGCAGCTATCAAGTTGCGGAGCTCTTGGTCGAGGGCGCCGGCCCAATGCCATCGCTCGCGGTGGCCAGATATGCCATGATCGCGGGACGCCCTTTGCGAGCGGTTCGCACCCAGTATCCCAAACGCTTTCTGGCAGATACGCTCTACCGCGTCCATCTGGAAGTGCGCGGTGACCTGTTCTCCCTTTACATTCAGGGAAATCTAGTGGACTACTGGACGGACCCTCGATTCACTGCCGGTGGCGTGGGCATATTCTGTTCCCCGGGCGAACATGGGCGCGTGGCCTGGATCCGCGTCTCGCACAATACCGATTCCTTAGGGCGCATGTGCTCGCTAATGTCTTCGCTACTAAAAGCACCCTAGCGACTTAGGTAAAAAGACCGGAGTGGGGGTGCGATCGGACTACAGTTGGCGGCACAGCGAGCCGATAGGGCTAAGATGGGACCGTCAACCCTTCCCGACAGCTTCTATTTGTACCTCTGGCGATCACCAAATTCGCCGGGTACGCTCTATCTGGCCAAGGGCTTCCAAGCCGCCGAAGCTCTCTGCCGGGGTTTGGCCGAAGATGGCTACATCGTCAAGGTGGTCCACATGGCCAGCGACACGGAGTTTGAATTATGCGACGGGAAGCTTCGTCCCACCAACTCCCCATCGGACGATTCCTCCGGCCAAGGCGGTTCCGGCCACGGTATGTCTCAGGCCTTCGCCTAGCGCAAGTCTTGGGACTTCCCGGTCACGACGAAGACTTCGCCACCAGCGACAAAGGTTCCACCTGGCTGCTTCCATAACTTGAGGAAACGCGCTCCGGCATCTGTGTGACGTTGGAGGGCCGTGCACGGGCCATGGTCCGGAACTGATAGCTTTCAAACAGGATGGAGAGACCAATCCTGCTACAGCGTACCACCGTGCCCACGGTAATAAGCTGCAATGGCGTAACGCCATTGAGAAGACTAGGCCACTCAATGAATAACTTCAGGCGCGTGCCTTCGGGAATGCTTTTGGTACACGAGATCAGCATTCCGCTGCTGCTCATGTTAACCGTCTGTCCAACTCCGGCTACCGGGCCGGCCGCTCCCAAAGTCTGGTAACGGACATTCAACTCAATCGGATATCTCGATTTCACCCGGCGTTCGTTGTACATACTTTGCTGCCAACTCCTCACACCGCTTGACTACTGACTACCCCACCTTAGGTACGGAGCTAAGCAACTGAGGGACCAATTTAAATTCAGCTCGTAAACGAAAGCAATCTCTCCGCAAATGCCTGGTAGGCCGAGGGATGCCGTGACGCGGATTTGGTAAGAATTTTCAACAACTCGCGAGGAGTGAGAACCATTTGCTTAGTACCCATAGCCTTTCGGTTAGAGTGAAGCGGAGAATGAAATAGGGTAAAGGCCGGGTAGACAAGCGGTCCAACTTAACACAGCTGGTGAGTCAAACTATAGAGTTACAAAGGGTTAGACGGCAATTCCGATTTTCCACAGCAGATAACCCACTGCTTGGCGCAAATCCTGCCAACGGGCTTGCCACTCTCCGGTTGGAATGGACGGCCGGGGAGACCCGTATACCTTGAGGCCGCTCGATTCGAGCATTTTTTTTACGCGAAAGATGTGATAACCATCGCTGACGACGATCGCACTCCTCAAATTCATGCGGCGCATGATTTCAACCACCGCTGCCACGCTTTGAGCGGTGCTTTCGCCCTCGCGTTCCACGACCACGGCTTCGGGAGGCACTCCGTGTTTGGTGAGGTACGCCCGGCCAACAGAGCCTTCGGTAAAAACCGGATCGCCGCCCGCGCCGCCAGTGGTGATCACGCGCGGCGCCAAGCCTTTCAGGTAGAGGATCAACGCGTGGTTGAGGCGGGCTTCGAGCACCGGCGAGGGGTGGCCGCGATACTCCGCCGCGCCCAGGACGATGATGGCATCGGCTGGCTGCGCTTCATCGATCTGCGATTCCTGCTGGATCTCACGGGACACGCGCGCGACATTCAGCGACAAGATAACCGCAGCCGCCACTAGCGCAATCGCTACTATCCATTTCATGATAGTCATGATAGATTTGGCGGGCGGATCGGAAACGTCCTCACAGTTTACAGTATGCCAACGCTGCTTAGCGCGCGAAATCCGCTGCTCAAGGAAGTTCGCAAGGCGATTGCCCGCGGCACCCTCACCGAAGACGGGCTGGCGGTGGCTGAGAGCTTTCATTTGCTCGAAGAAGCGTTGCGCAGCGACTGTGAGATTCCGGCGGTATTCGCCTCCGAATCGGTTCGGGCGGCGGTGGAGAGTCACGTCCGAGGGCTGAAAAAGACCCGCATCCACGTGCTTCCGGACGATGTGTTCCGCGGCATGTCGGCCACCGAATCCAGCCAGGGCGTGATGGCATTGGTCCGCCCGCCGCAGTGGAGCTTGGATCAACTCTTTCGCGGACATTCGCTCACCGTAGTGCTGGATGGATTGCAGGATCCGGGCAATGCCGGCGCGGTTCTGCGGGCAGCTGAAGCATTCGGCGCTACCGGAGTGGCGTTCCTCAAAGGTACGGTCAGCCCGTACAATCCGAAGTGCCTGCGAGCATCCGCCGGTTCCATCTTTCGCGTTCCGGTGGCGGCAGCGCTCGATCAACAGCTCTTTTTGGCGGCGGCCGAGCAACGCAAGATTGCGCTGTTTGCGCTGATGCCCAAAGGAACCACCGACGTCGGAGAAGTGGAATTGGGCCTGAAGTGCGCCATCATCGTCGGCAGTGAAGGACGAGGGGTGAGCGAGCGCCTGCGCGATAAGGCTACGGCGATCCGGATTCCGACGGTGGGCGTGGAATCGCTCAACGCGGCCCTGGCTGCCGGAATCGCGCTGTTTGTGGCACGCAAGCAGAGGATGGCCGCAGGTTAAGGTTGTATGAGCCTGTTTGAACCGGATCGCTTGACTAGTTTGAAGGACGACGGCCAGCGGCCATTAGCCGAACGAATGCGTCCGGAGACTCTGGAAGAATTTGTCGGACAGCAGCATATCCTCGGGCCGGGCAAGCCGCTGCGCATGCAAATCGAGCGCGATCAGTTGGGTTCGATTATCCTTTGGGGACCTCCGGGCGTCGGCAAAACCACTCTGGCGCGCATTATCGCGCGACTGACGCATTGCGACTACATTCCTTTCAGCGCGGTGCTGAGCGGGATCAAGGAAATCAAGGCCGTAATGGCCGACGCCGAGCGCAATCGGCGCGTGGGACGGCGCACGCTGATCTTTATCGATGAAATCCACCGCTTCAACAAGGCGCAGCAGGATGCGTTTCTGCCTTATGTGGAGCGCGGCGACATCAGCCTAATTGGCGCCACCACGGAAAATCCATCGTTTGAAGTGATCTCGGCGCTGCTTTCACGCACCAAGGTTTACATGCTGAAGCCGCTCACTGAGGAAGAGATCTTCAGTCTGCTCCAGCGCGCCCTGCCGGTGGTGAAGATCGGCGCGCCGGACGATTTACTCCGGCAAATCGCAACCTGCGCCAATGGGGACGCCCGCACGGCCCTAAATATCCTGGAACTGGCGTCGACAGCGGCAAAAGACGGCCAGCTCACCTCCCAAGCCATCGAAGACACACTGCAGCGCAAGACTTTGCTCTACGACAAATCGGGCGAAGAGCATTTCAACCTGATTTCGGCGCTCCACAAGTCCGTCCGGTCGAGCGACGTGGATGCTGCGCTGTACTGGCTGGGGCGCATGCTGGAGGCGGGCGAGGATCGAATGTACATCGCCCGGCGGTTGGTCCGCATGGCCATCGAAGACATAGGCTTAGCCGATCCCAGGGCGCTGGAACAATCCATTGCCGCCATGCAGACCGTCCACTTTCTTGGGATTCCCGAGGGGGATCTGGCGCTGGCGCAAGTTGCCATCTACCTTTCGGTGGCGCCAAAGTCCGACGCATCCTACCAGGCTCTGAACCGCGTGATGGAAGCGGTAGAGAAGCGAGTGGCCGAACCTGTCCCCTTTCATCTTCGGAATGCTCCCACGGGAGCCATGAAGCAGTGGGGGTATGGCGTAGGGTACCAACACGCCCACCAGGTACAGGACGCTTTGCCGGACATGGAATGCCTGCCGGAATCCCTTGCAGGTACAAGATTCTATGAGCCAACCAATCGTGGTTTGGAGCAGCGAATCGCTGAACGGCTGGAAGAAATTCGGACTCGGAAGAAGCAGTCCCCGCCCAAGTAACGGTCCCCTAGGGTACTAACCCTCGAAGGCGCAGTACCACACCAAATTAGGAAGAATCCGCTATAGGAGCACTCACCCCGGCGTTGCAATCTAGTCATGCAAGAACGAAAGCGAGTTCAAAAGCATGTTAGTGCCGGGAGCGACCATGAGCTTGGATAAAGACAAAGATAAAGACGATCGCCGGGGCGCGGACCGTTTCCCCATTGAACGGGAAGTCCGCTACAAGATCCTGAGCCGCAAGACGAGCTCGGAAGGCGAAAGCGGCACTGGCGTCACGGTCAACATGAGCAGCAACGGTGTTTTGTTCACCACCGATCGGTATCTGCTGCCGGGCCGGAGACTGGAAGTCTCCATTAGCTGGCCCGCCCAATTAAACAGTAAAGTTGCTTTAAAGCTGGTGGCAAGAGGCCGCGTGGTTCGCTCCGAAGAAGGACGCGCCGCGATCGAAATCCACCAGTACGAGTTCCGGACCCAAGCAAGCCAAAGTTCTTCGGTGGTTCAATAATAATTCCTCTTCATACGCCATCGATCACGCGCCGTTCGGGAAGGTAAACTATGAGGGAGACGGGCTTGAGCTCGTCCACGCTCGGAGGAGGCCCTCTCTACCCGGATGCGAAACCTGGTTGTAGTTCTTTGTCTTGGGTCCGGCTTTTCTCTCGCCGGCGCTACCAAACCGCCCACACTGGCAGAAGCCAGAGCCTTTATCGAGCGCGCACAATCGAAACTGCTGGAGCTTTCGGTTGAGGATGCGCGCGCCGATTGGGTGAAATCCACCTTCATCACTGACGACACTGAGATTCTTGCCGCCAAGGCCGATCAAGATGCCATCGAGGCCACCATGCAACTGGCCAAGGAGGCCGGCCGCTTCAGTCATTTGAAAATGCCTGAGGACCTAGCGCGGCAGTTCCTGCTGCTGCGCCTTTCCTTGACTCTCGCGGCGCCGTCCGATCCCAAAGAGGCCCAAGAGTTGACGCAGGTAGCGAGCCGTATGGAAGGCGTCTACGGCAGCGGCAAATATTGTCCGCAGGAAGGCGATTGCCTGGATCTGGATCAACTCAGCAACATTCTGCGAACCAGCACCGATCCGGCGAAGTTGTTGGACGCCTGGCGGGAATGGCACACCATTTCGCCTCCGATCAAACCCCTGTTCCAGAGGTATGTGGAACTGGGAAACAAGGGCGCACGGGAGTTGGGTTTCGCCGACATGGGCGTGATGTGGCGTTCGAACTACGACATGCCGGCAGATGCGTTTCCTATCGAGATGGACCGGCTTTGGGAGCAGGTGAAGCCTCTGTATCTTTCTCTGCACGCCTACGTGCGCTGGAAGCTACGAGAAAAATACGGCGATCTGGTACCAGCGAGCGGGCCGATTCCGGCACATCTGTTAGGCAATATGTGGGCGCAGGAGTGGGAGAACATCTACCCATTGGTGGCCCCGAAAGACGCCGACCCGGGCTATGACCTAACTGCGATTCTCAAAAGCCGGGACACCCAACCGACGGACATGGTGAAATACGCCGAGCGATTCTTTACTTCACTCGGGTTCGCTCCACTGCCGAAGACGTTTTGGGAACGGTCGATGTTTGTGAAGCCGCGCGATCGCGACGTAGTTTGTCACGCCAGCTCGTGGGATATCGATTCCGTCGACGATTTGCGGCTGAAGATGTGCATCCAGGTGAACTCGGAGGATTTCACCACGGTCCATCATGAGCTGGGACACAATTTTTACCAGCGAGCTTACGACCAGCAGCCGTTCTTGTTCCGCAACGGCGCTAACGACGGATTTCATGAAGCCATCGGCGACACTATCGCTTTGTCGGTGACACCGGAGTATTTGAAGAAAGTCGGGTTGCTGCCAACAGTGCCGGATAGTTCCAAAGATATCGGGTTGCTGCTTTACAAGGCGCTCGAGAAGGTGGCATTTTTGCCTTTCGGACTGATGATCGACAAGTGGCGCTGGCAGGTATTTTCGGGAGAGATTCCGCCGGATCAATACAATGCGAGCTGGTGGAAGCTGCGTTTACAGTATCAGGGAATTGCGCCGCCGGTTCCTCGCAGCGAAGCGGATTTCGATCCGGGCGCCAAGTATCATGTGCCGGCGAACATGCCCTACGCGCGTTATTTTCTGTCGTACATTTTGCAGTTCCAGTTTCATCGGGCGCTGGCGAAGGTAGCCGGGTGTACCGCTCCGTTGAATCGCTGTTCGATTTACGAGAGCAAAGCCGCGGGAGACAAGCTGAACACCATGCTCGCGATGGGAGCCAGCCAGCCGTGGCCGAAAGCGCTGGCAGCATTGACCGGGCAAGAGCAAATGGATTCGACGGCGATCCTGGATTATTTCGCTCCGCTGAAGAAGTGGCTGGATGAACAGAACCGTGGCAAACCAATCGGCTGGTAAAGTAGACACAATGAACGCTGTGGAAACGTGCCCCATCTGCGGCGGCTCGGGTTGGAAGATTACCGAGCGCGAAGGAATATCGGGCGCCGAGAAGTGCCAGTGCGTGGATGTGGGCCGCGAGCAACGTATTGAGGAGCGCGCTGGGATCCCGCGGCTGTATGAGAACGCTTCGGTGGATAACTTTATTCTGCCGTCGGGCAATCCGCAGTCGCGGTCGGCGCTCGCGAGCGTGGTGCTTACAGTACGGGGTTACGTGCGTGAGTATCCAAACGGTCCGCGACCCGGACTTTTGTTTCTGGGCGCGCCGGGCACAGGCAAAACACACTTGGCGGTGGCGGCGATGCGTGGATTGATCGCGCGCGGGTTCGAAGGGATCTTTTATGATTTTCAGTCGCTGCTCACGCGCATTCACAAAGGCTACGACAAGTCGTCCGGATCGAGCGATCGGGAGGCTTTTCAAGCCGCGCTGGACGTCGAGATCCTATTGCTCGACGATGTGGGGGCGAGTCGCATCAACGACTGGGTGGAAGACACGGTGACGTCTATTGTGACGCACCGCTGCAATTCCCGAAAGGCGACGATTGTCACTACGAACCTGCGAGATCCCGAGGCGGGCGATAAACGCGGCTCAGGTTTGCAGGAAGACATCCACAGCAAGTTCTTTCTGGAAGAGCGGATCGGGATGCGCGCGCGATCGCGTTTGTTTGAAATGTGCAAGCTGATCCCGATGCCGGATGTGGAAGATTACCGGCTGAAGAAGAAGTAGATCTATTGGGCCACAGATAAACACGGATCAACGCAGATTTGTAATACAAAGATACCATTCGTAGTACACTCAAGCCATGAAGACCGTTCAGGCTCGGCTGGATGCGGATACGGAAAAAACCCTGGCGCGGCTCGTCGATCAGTTAGGCGTCAGCCCATCGATGGTAGTCCGAGAGGGAATCCGCCTTTTGGCGGCCTCCCAGCCCAAAACCCGCAAAATTGCTGGGTTAGGTAAGTTCTCTTCCGGCATTTCCGATCTTGGCTCTAACAAGAAACACCTGAGGGGCTTTGGGCGTTGAAGGCGACCCTGCTGGACACTGGAGTGATTGTGGCGCTATTGGATCGCACCGAGCGCGAGCATCCGCTTGCGCGAAGGCAGTCGAGGAATCGTCGGCTCCGCTGGTCACCTGTGAAGCCGTGATTGCCGAAAGTTGCTATCTGCTGCGCAGCCAGCTGGGCGCCGCCGACGCAATTCTTGAGAACGTCCGGACCGGGGTTTTTCATATTCCTTTGCAGCTGTCGCAGGCCGCTGTTCCGCTGCAGAAACTGTTTCGCAAATACCGCGCTCGGGACATGGATCTCGCTGACGCCTGCCTGGTCCATCTAGCTGGAGAATTACAAACCGGCGATATCCTTACTCTCGATCATGACTTCGAAATCTACCGCTGGGGGACAAACCGGCCGTTCCATCTTCTACTGAAAAACCGCGCGGGTTAGGATGAAGGAGATGACCACCGCGAACCCTCTCGGATACCTGACCGAGCAGTTAGAAGCCTGGCGCAAAGCTGGTTCTTTCCAGCGGCTGCGAGTACTGGAATCGCCTTGCGAACCGATATCGCGTTTCGACGGCCACGAAGTTATCAATCTCGCGAGTAACAACTATCTGGGGCTTGCCGATCATCCCAAGCTGATCGAAGCGCAGGTGCAGGCGGCCAGGAAATTCGGCGCGGGATCGGGCGCGGTTCGCACTATTTCCGGCACCATGAGCATCCACATGCAACTGGAGGAGCGCATCGCCGATTTCAAACAGACCGAGGCTTGCGTGGTGTTTCAGTCCGGTTTCGCGGCGAATGCGGGAACCGTATCCGCGATTCTCGGTCCGGTAGACCACATCATCTCCGACGAGCTCAACCACGCCAGCATTATCGACGGCTGCCGGTTATCGAAGGCCAAGATCCATGTCTTCCCGCATAAAGACACGGCGCGGGCTGGGGAAATTCTTAAGGAGCTGGACGGGGCGAGCGGCCACAAATTGCTGATCACCGATGGCGTGTTCTCAATGGACGGCGATATCGGACCTTTGCCCGCGTTGGTTGAGATCGCGGAGCGCCACGGGGCTGTCATGATGATCGACGATGCGCATTCCTCGGGCGTTCTGGGGCGCAACGGGCGGGGCACGGTGGATCATTTTGGATTGCACGGGCGCGTGGATGTCCAGGTGGGCACACTATCGAAGGCCATCGGCGTACTTGGCGGGTATGTTTGCGGCAGTCGCGATTTGATCGATTTTTTATACCATCGCGCGCGGCCTTTTCTTTTCTCTACGTCGCATCCGCCGGCTGTCGCCGCTGCCTGTCTGGCGGCATTCGACATTCTGGAAAATGAACCTGAGCGCATTGATAGGCTCTGGGATAACACCCGATACTTTAAATCCGCGCTGATGAATGCGGGATTCGACACGGGTGCGAGCGAAACGCCCATCACGCCGATTATGGTGGGTGAGGCAAGAGCGGCTCACGCCTATTCCGCGGCTCTATTTGAGAGCGGGTTGCTCGCCACCGGGATCGGCTTTCCGACGGTTCCAGAAGGCAAAGCGCGAATTCGCACTATTGTAACTGCCACGCACACTCGGGATATGCTTGACCGGGCATTAGAAATCTTGACGAAGGTAGCGAAGAAGATGAGCATCCTGGCATGACGTCGGCCGAGATCGCCAGCTCGCGCGCCAGATTTCGTAGTCAGCGAACTTCGCAATTCACCGAATCGGTAATCCGCGAGATGACGAGACTGGCCATCCAACATGACGCGGTCAACCTGGCGCAGGGCTTTCCCGATTTCGGCGCGCCTGAGGAGATTAAACGCGCGGCCCAAGATGCGATAGCGGCGGACGTCAATCAATACGCAATTACGTGGGGCGCCAAACTATTCCGTGAGGCTATCGCCGCGAAGTATCGAAAGTGGTATAGGATCGATTACGATCCGGAGCGAGAAATTACGGTTTGTTGCGGCGCCACAGAAGGGATGATCGCAGCTTTACTCGCAGTGACGAACCCGGGCGACGAGATTATCATTTTCGAGCCTTACTACGAAAATTATGGTCCGGATGCATTGTTATGCGAGGCGAAGCGTAAACTGGTCCGGCTGCGGCCTCCAGACTGGACCTTCGATCCAGATGAACTGCGCCGCGCGTTTTCTTCGAAGACCAAAGCGATCATTCTGAATTCGCCCAACAACCCGACCGGCAAAGTGTTTACTCGCGCAGAGCTGCAAGTGATCGCCGATCTCTGCCAGGAGTTTGACGTCCTTGCAATTACTGACGAAATTTATGAACACATCATTTACGAGGGGACATCTCACATTCCGATAGCGACGTTACCGGGAATGCGGGACAGAACGGTTTTGGTGAACAGCATGAGCAAGACCTATTCCGTCACTGGCTGGCGAGTAGGTTTTGTTTTGGCCGCGCCGGATCTTTCAGATTCCATTCGAAAGGTCCACGACTTTCTAACGGTTGGCGCGGCAGCTCCCTTGCAGCAGGCGGGTGTGGTTGCTTTGAATCTACCCGATTCATACTACAAAAAACTAAGCGTGGAATATCAGAAGCGAAGAGATCTTTTATCGCAACGTTTGGAGCAAGCGGGATTTCGCTGTTATCGCCCGAACGGAGCGTACTACGTAATGACGGATATCAGCGGGTTCGGCTTTAAGGACGATCTTTCTTTCGTTCGTCACATGATCGAAAGCGTTGGTGTTGCCGCAGTGCCGGGCTCGAGTTTTTTTTCAGATTCCAGCGCAGGAATCGCATTAATTCGCTTTTGTTTTTGCAAGAAGTATGAGACTCTGGAAAAGGCGGGCGACCGCCTCCGTAGACTCTAGAGTTACCCTGTAGGTACACCTGCCTTGTAGCACATAAGAAGTAGTTCCCGGCATGTCCCCCGGTTGGAGGAAATTATGCTGCGTAACTTTCTGTTGCCTGAAAGCATCGCCCGAGCTGATGGCGTCGGACCGGAGATTGATCTCGGTTCTAAGCGCGGTAAGTTGTTGGTGCTTACTCTCGGGATCACACGAATACTAGAACAGGAGAGCCTGGAAGTAACCGTCTGGGGTTCATCTGACGGCGAAAAGTGGGATTCAAAGCCACTGGCCAAGTTCCCGCCAAAGTTCTATTGCGGCCTCTATTCCATATTGCTGAGTCTGGGATCGAGGTCCGATGTTCGCTTTGTGCGAATCCATTGGAAGATGAGCCGATGGAGTAAGCGCGAGAGCATGCCCATGTTTGGGTTCTATGTTTACGCCGAAGAATCCGGCGCGCGAGTTAGTATCGCGGTCGCGTAATTGTTTCACATTCCAAGTCACCGGGGCAGTAGTTGCGCTAGGTGGGAGATTGATTGCCGGGTGACGTTTCTTGTCACCCCAGTCCAGCGAGGGTTCAATCGCGACCACGATCTCGCCGCGCGGACGCATTTGGGTGGACAGCAAAAGAGGACGGGCAATTACAGCGGGCCTGCTGGACTGTAAGCCGGTTTCTGTACCCCGAAGGGCGGCAGTCATTCCTCTGGGCAAGGCATTACTGCCAAGCTCTAGCAACCTACCCGGAAGTCGAACGGAGCGGGCCGCTCCTCCTCCCCTATTTGGTCTTGCTCCGCATGGGGTTTGCCCTGCCAGACAGATCGCTCCATCCGCGGTGCGCTCTTACCGCACCTTTTCACCCTTACCGAAAACCGAGCTTGCACCCGGACCTCCGGCGGTATATTTTCTGTGGCACTTTCCGTGAAATCCGCTTTGAGCGAACCCCCCCGGCCGTTAGCCGGCATGCTGCCCTATGGAGACCGGACTTTCCTCCCGCGAAGCGAGTAAACACTCCACGAGCGACCACCCGTACAACAGGCCCACTTAATTCTCGCAGATAGTGGAAGAAAAAAGGAGTAATCAGGAAACGCCCGTAGCGGCGCGCTCCTGCTCGGCTTCGTCCGTTGTATCGGCGCGCGCTTCGTGATAATCCATCTCCGTGTTCACCGCCCAGATATTGGCCTTATCGCGTCTTCCTTCCACGATGTTGTCCACCGCCGTCATCGCCGTCAGCATGGAATGGTCCTGATTGTTGTACTTGTGCATGCCATTGCGGCCCACTAGAAATAGGTTGTGATAGCCATCCACGAAATCGCGAACCACCTGGAAACGATCGTAAGTGCCGAAGTACGCCGGATAAGTCTTCTCCATCCGGATGACAGTGCCGTCCAGCACGTCGGCGCGGGCCACGAGGCCCATCTTTTCAACTTCATCGACGGCCAGCGCAATCATGTCTCCATCGGATTTGTGCCACAGTTCGTCGGTATCGTTGCAGAAATATTCCAGGCCGATCCAGGCCTTATTCGGATCGCACACCATGTAAGGGCTCCAGTTATTGAAAATCTGCATTCGCCCCACCAGCACGTCGGGCTCCTGGATATAGATCCAGTTGTCCTTTAGCAGACCTTCGCCTTGCTCACGAATCTTGAGCCGGTTGAGCAGCAATCCCACGGTGATGAAGTCGCGATACATCAGACCGTCGCTCACTTCCGACACCTCGGCTGGAGTGGGCGCATCGAAACCCTGAATCAGCTCCTTGACGGGCATGGTGGAGAACACATACTGGGCCGGGAAAAACACCTGTTCTCCGGCGTCGCTACGCGCTGTGACGCCGGTAACGCGATCTTCCGCGGCATGTATCCGGCACACCGTCCAGCCCGTGAGAATCTCGCCGCCATCGGCGCGCACCCGGCTGGCCACTTCCTCCCACAGTTGCCCGGGGCCGAGCTTGGGATAAAGAAACTTTTCGATGAGCGAGGTCTCGGTATTCTTTTGCCCGATTTCGGTGGACTGCCCTCCCATCAGTTTCTTGACATGATGCATCAAAGCTTTACGCAATGAGAGGCCTTTGATCCGTTGCGCTCCCCATTCAGCGCTGATTTGATCGCATGGAACGCCCCACACTTTTTCGGTATAGCTTTTGAAGAACGTTTCATACAAGTGCCTGCCGAACCGGTTGATAAGGAAATCTTCCAGAGTGTTCTCGGGACGGATAGGCCGCAATGAGCTGGCCACATAACTGAGTCCCGCCTTGATGGTGCGGACGGCGCCCAGGTTTCGCAGCGTCGCGAGATTCAGTTTGAGCGGGTAGTCGAAAAGCTTGCGCAAATAAAAGATGCGAGATTTGCGCGGCCTTACCAGCATTACCAGGTCGTCGAATTCGGGATCGGGCGGCGGTCCATTTTGTCCCGCCACGGCTTTTGCCGCAAACGCGCGCTCCTGGTTTTGATAAACCAGCCGTTGGTTGGCTTCGCTGGTCTGCTCCACCGGCAGCAAAGAAGTCCACCAATCCATCACCCGATCCGATTTGGAAAAGAAACGGTGGCCACCTATGTCGATCCGATTACCCTTGTACGCCACAGTCCGAGAGATGCCGCCCATGTAAGCGCTCTTCTCCAACACCAGCGGCTTAATGCCGGTGCGCCTCAAAAGCTCTAGCGCGGCAGTTAAGCCGGCCGGTCCTGCGCCAATGATGACAGCTGTTCCTCGGGAAGTCTTGGTCACTCGGGGAGTCATAGACATAAGATGGGAGCTTGGCGGACGGTCCGCAGCAATCGGAGATGCTTCATTTATCTCACCATAGACGCGGTCGAAGCGCAAAGTTTCTCAAAACGTCTAAAATTGAACCTTAGTGCATTCAGGGGCCGTTATAAAAGGTGACGCACGTCCACACCCGTCGATCTATTTGACCTGCATCGTCTATGCACTGCTGACGGGACTAACCGTCCATCGCCACGAGCCCTGGGCCGATGAAGCACAATCCTGGCTGCTCGGCCGCGATGCAAGTCTGGGTGAGTTGTGGGGCCATCTGCTGCACTATGAAGGAACACCCGGCCTGTGGCAAAGTTTCTTGCACCTACTGATCCGGCTCGGGCTGTCGTACTCGGCGTACGGTTACGTGTCAGCTTCTCTCTCCCTGATCGCCGTGGTTCTTCTGCTTCGATATGCGCCTCTGCCCCTTTTTATTAGAATCTTACTGCCTTTCACTTACTTTCTCTGTTACCAATATGCGGTCGTCGCTCGAAGCTATGCTTTTATCGCGCCACTATTGTTTGGAATCGCGGCCATTTATCCCAACGCGATCCGCAAGCCGGTCTTGACGACGGCGCTGCTGTGTCTGCTGGCAGGAGTCAGCGTACACGGCTTTCTGATATCGGTATGCATCTGGGCGACTCTGAACGGCCCGTTGCTCTTAGACTGGCGCAGGCTGCAATCTTCCGAGCGCCGGACATTCGCACTTCAAGCGTTGACTTACTGTGCGGTCCTGATTTTCCTGTTGGTTTGCGCCTGGCCCGCGCGCGATGTGGCGTTCGCCGAGCATCGGGGGTTCTCGAACTGGAACCTACTTGCGGATGTCACCACGGCGGGCCTGGCGGGAGCTTTTACCGGTAACTGGATTACGTCGTTAGCTTTGATCGCGCTCTCGGCGCCGCTTCTGTGGCGGGGCGGTGGATGGCTGTTCTTCCTTCTGGTGAACCTAGCTCTTTTTCTCTTCGGGACACTTGTCTACGCGCAACTGTGGCACTTCGGCATTCTGTTTTTGGCGTGGCTGTTCGCAATTTGGATTTCAGCCGCCAAGACCCCGGTAACCACGCCCACGGTGCTAGCGCTAGTCGCCGCCATCGGGGTCCAGTTTTATTGGACTGCTGCCGCGATCCGTTACGACTGGGATCACGCTTACTCGGGAAGCCTTGCGGCAGCCCAGCATTTGATGGAGACCGGCTTGCCTGCGGGCGGCCTTTACGCTATTGGTTACCCGACCGTCGCCGTGCAACCATATTTTCCGGCGAACATTTACTCCAACCTTCATGGCGGCGGTTATTGGGATTGGTCCAAACGAAACCGCGCCAGCGATCCAGCGGCGCTATTTGCCTCGGACCGGCGCGAACTGGTGTTGGTTGGTTATAAGAATCCATCCGAGAAACAGTATTGGGCCGGACTTCTCGCGCTGCTTGGTTACGGCGTCAAGCAACATTTCGAGGGGCGCACTTTCTGGCAGACCGGCGTTTTCGAGTTGGAATCTTATGATCTTTACGCAAACGAATTTCCCTCTCGCGCCAGCAGCAGCGTAAGCATGGCCGATCCCTCAGAAGCGGCTCAGTTCTTAAATGGCTTTTATGACATCGAAGGAAAATCTCGCTGGACGGCCAGGAACTTCACGGTGCTGCTCAAAGGTCCGCCCGGGTCCAATCCTCAAGGCGCCGATCTGGTGCTCAAGCTGTATATTCCCGATTCGCAGATTCAGAAATTAGGGGCAATCACCCTGAGCGCGGAAGTCGGGGGCCACGAACTGCCAGCGCGAACGTTCTCACAGTCGAACCAATACACCTATTCGGCTCGGGTACCGGCCGACGCGCTGCGGTCCGGCTTCGCCGTGCTGAACTTTCGACTGGATAAATCGTCCGGAGGCCTGAACGGAGACGCGCGCGATCTCGGCGTTGTCGTTACGGAAGTTGGCCTTGCACCACCGTCCCCGCCGCAATAGAACCCTCAAGCCGCCGGCTGGTGTTGTTTGACAGCAGAAAGAACCTTCCGGATTGTGTTTCGGTGGCTGTGTGGGTGTTTGCTGCCGCAGCCCTGGCAACCTCGCGCAAGTCTTCAGGAATCATAAAATCGCGATCGGGGCTGCAGCGGATTAATTCGGCCAGCTCCGAAACCGCCCCGCTATCGATGAGCGTGCCTTCCGGGTGCAAGTCATCCGGTAATTTCCAGGATCGCAGGCGTTGCTCATACACCGGCATCAACGCGTTCAGCGAACAGAATTGCTGGCTGCTCAAAATCATGCCCAGGCGATAAAAGAACTCCGACGTTTTGCTCGGGTCCAAAGGAGCCAGATAAACATAGCGCACTTTCGGCAAATCGATCACGGATGCGTAAAATTCATCGTCAGGCGATACGATGAGTAATTCGTTGGTCCGGCGCAGATGGCTATAGCCATCGAATGCACGGGCGGATGGAACGGACTGCGCGCCATAATCGAGTCCCCACGATGCGTCATCCGACCACGCTTTCACGCCGAAGAGCAAGACGAGTACTCCACACGTCACCCAAGCCAACCGGCCGCGCAGCAGCGGAGAAAACTCAGCGCTCATCAGCACCAGCACGGGCAAAAGGGGCAGCAGGTAATACGCAGCGCGGGTTCCGAAAACTCCCAGACCAAGCGCAGCTATCAGGAACCACGCTGCGAGCAAGCGCGCCTGCAGTTGGTTCGAACGTCTCCAGGCGTGCACTGTCCACGGAAGGCTCGTCAACCACAAAACCACCAAGATCGGATCGGTGCGCAGAAGCGTTCGGAAATAAAACCAAAAGTTTGAGTCTTCCGTGTATCGCGACGGCGCGGTCACGCCTGACCCTAACAATTGAAATCGAATGTACTCCGCGACAAACCAATCCCTATGCACGGCAAATTCGTAGATGTGCCAGGGCGCCGCCACCAGTGCCGCCACTACAAATGCCAGCGCAACGCTTCGCAGCGGAGGCCGTTCTTTACGCCCGGCAAGCATCCAATAAAGCGCGAGAATCAACAGTGGAAGCAAACCGGCGGCGCTCTTAGTCATCACCGGAGCCCCCGATAATGCACCGAACGCAATAGCCGTCCAGCGGCGTTGAAAAACAGGGTCCGCCGCAATGACGCACATCGCCGCCACGAGGAACAATGTCAGCAGTGTATCGGTCATGAACTTTCGCCCGATGGAGTGAAACACCGGCATGCCAAGCAACATCACTACGCCCGCCACGCCAGCGGCCATGGATTGCGATCGTCTGAGCCACCAATAGATGAGCACGCAACACAGCACCCCCGCGACCAACACCGGCAAACGGAGCGCCACCGGATTGACGCCGAAGATCCGCATGCTGGCAGCACCGGCCCACATCAACAAGGGCGGCTTGTTGAGCATGAACCGATCCAGAAAAATCGGAGTCGCCCAGTCACCCGTCTGAACCATTCGCGCCGCGGTGTGGCCATACACCGCCTCATCCTGCGCGCCGGCGTGCAGCAGCGGATCCACAAAGCCGCTCGCCATTCCAGCGCTGGAAATTCCATAGCTGAGCGCAATGGCTGCGACCAGGCCGACGGCGGCCAGTTCCCCCAGGCCCGTGAAGTGAAGACGCACGAAGTGATATCGTAGCTCTGCGGAGGCTACCTTGACACGTTCTTTGATCCTTGCATTGGCTTGTTTCACTGCGGTCGCGTTCGGAGATGACGTGGGGGGAACGCAAGTTCTTGAAATTCCCTACGAATCGGTACCCAATTTCCTAAAGCTGCCGCCCGACCTGTATCTGGGCGAAGCATCCGGGGTGGCCGTCAATTCCAAGAAACATATCTTTGTGTTTTCGCGCGGCAACACCACGGGACCGGCCTACGGCGCGGCTGCGGCTCAAATTCTCGAATTCTCGCCCGAAGGCAAGTACATTCGCGAAATCGGCCATAACCTGTACGCCTGGTCTTTCGCACATGCTATCCGCTTCGACAAAGACGATAACCTGTGGGCCGTCGACAAGGGCTCGGACATGATCATCAAGTTCAATCCCGAGGGACGCGTGGTGATGGTTTTCGGGCGGAAGAAAGAAGCCTCCGACGAGGGAACCGAGCCTTGGAAGCATCCCAAGCCTCCGCTCCCCGCCAGCAACGGCCAGTTCCGGCAGCCCACCGATGTCACCTGGGATCCGCAAGGCAACATTTTCATCAGCGACGGCTACATCAATTCGCGCGTCGCAAAGTTCGACAAGAATGGCGATTGGGTGAAGCAGTGGGGCACTCCCGGCAACGGCCCGGGCGAGTTCAATACGCCGCACAGCATCGCTTCGGACGACAAAGGCAACATCTACGTGGCCGATCGCGGGAATCGGCGCATCCAGGTTTTCGATCCCGATGGAATGTTTCTGCGCGAGATCACCATCAACGTGCCGGCCCCACCCGTGGTTCACATGTGGATGGGCAATCCCCCGCCAGCGACTCCCCCAGCGGCGACGGTAGGCACCGCTCCTCCCAACGGGACAATGCAAAACGGAGCGCCGTGGGCCATCTGCATCACACCCGGACCGACGCAGTATCTGTATAGCGCCGACGCATATCCTGGGCGCATCTACAAACTGACGCTGGACGGCAAAGTGGTGGGCGTTTTGGGCAGCATGGGCCATCAACTGAAGCAGTTCGGCTGGGTTCACGAAATGGCGTGCCCATCGGAAAATGAAATTTACACCGCTGAAATCCTGAACTGGCGAGTGCAGAAGCTGCTCCTGCATCCGGCGAAGTAGAACTATGAGAACCTTTGCTCTGCTTCTGCTGTCGGCCGCAACGATGCTCGCGGGCACAACATCCAACGTGACGTTCTATCGGGATGTTCTGCCTGTTCTTCAGGAGCGCTGCCAGAGCTGTCATCGCGCAGGCGAAGTAGGTCCCATGGCGTTCGGCGCATACGATCAGACCCGCCCTTGGGCCAAGGCCATCAAGCAGGCCGTGCTGTTGGGGAAAATGCCGCCTTGGTACGCCGATGCGCCGCAGGGCCGGTTTCATAACGATCCGCGATTATCGCAGCCGGAGATCGACAAGCTGGTGGCTTGGGCCGACAATGGCGCGCCGGCCGGCAATCCGAAGGATGCTCCGCGTCCAGTGACCTTCCAGGAAGGCTGGACCATCGACAAACCGGATGCGATCTTCGCGGTTCCCACGCCGTTCCAAATTCCAGCTACGGGAACATTGGAATATACCTACGTCATCGTGCCCACCGGCTTCACCCGAGACCGCTGGGTCACGCAGGTGGAAGTGCGGCCGGGAAATCGCGCTGTGGTGCATCACGCCAATGTCTACATCCGTGAGCCTGGGTCCAACTGGCTGCGCGAATATCCGATGGGCAAATTGTTCGTGCCGGAGGAGCGTGGTGAGCGCGTAGGAACCGGAGGCTCCAGCAGCGCGGGCGCCAGCGTGCGTGAACAAGTGATCGCGGGTTTTTCTCCAGGCCGCCCCGCCAAACAAGTCCCCGATGGCTACGCAATGCTGATTCCGGCCGGCTCTGACCTGGTNNCACTCCACAAAAACGCGTGATTCGTGTACAGGCTTCCAACGCCGGATTCGTGATCCCGCCCGGTGCTCAGGATTATCCGGTCGCAGGCTCGGCTGCCTTGGGCGTCGATTGCGAACTGCTGAATGTCTATCCGCATATGCATCTGCGCGGGAAATCGATGGTCCTGAGCGCCGTCTATCCAACCGGCGAGCGCGAGGAGTTCGTTCGAGTGCCGCATTACGATTTCAACTGGCAATTGGTTTATTCGTTCAGCAAGCCTCGCATGCTGCCGAAGGGCACGCTNNCGCTGGGGCGATCAAAGCTGGGATGAAATGATGGTGGGATTCTTCGATCTTGCGATTCCCGTCAAGACCGATCCGGCCAGCGTTCTGGTGGCGCAGTAGCGGCGCAAGCCTCAACCACGCGGATTGGCCGCTTCCCATTCCGGACTGTTCAGGAAGTAGGTGTCGTACAGATCCTGAACCTCGCGCAGGCTCTCGGGCCGCTCCTTACCTTGCGCGATGCGGGTGAGCTGGCGGAAGTATTCGAACCGCTCCACGCCTGGCGCGATCACGATCAAAATTTCCGCACCCGAGCTCCGTTCGGCCGAAAAGGCGTGCGGCAGGCCGGGCGGCACTACGACAACGTCGCCCTCCTCGGCGTTGACGATTTCAGCGCCGGAGAGCACCTTCACCACTCCGTTGAGAACGTAAAACATTTCCGCCGACCGATCGTGGCGATGCGGCCGCGCTCCATCGGCGCCTTTTTCGAGCGTGACATGCACGGTAGAGAGCGCCCCGCCCGTCGCGCTGCTGTCGGCCAGGAGTTTCACTTTCGCGGTAGGAGCGCCCACCACCTCTGCGGCGGCGCCACGGACCACAACGGAACGATTGAAGTTAGCAAGCCGAATCGACATAAGTCCATCTTGCCGAAATCCGCGAAGGCCCGCACCGCGAGTACGATCAAGAGGATGGACTCCACCCACGATCCGAACCTGACCAGTTGGATAGAATCCGCGAATCAGCCCGGCAGCGATTTCCCAATTCAAAATCTTCCCTACGGCAGTTTTCGAAAACGCGGAGAAGAGCGAATCCGAGTGGGCGTCGCGATCGGCGACATGCTGCTGGACGCCAGCCAGGCTCTGGCCATTCCTTCGCTGTTAGCTGTTATGGGGATGTCGCGGGCGGCCCGCACCAGCTTGCGCCGCCGGTTGAGTGAATTATTGACGCACTATTCGCCCGGAGCGGAACGTGCCATCTTTCCAATCTCTGACGTCGAACTCTTGTTGCCCTGCGACATCCCCGATTACAGCGATTTTTTTGCATCCATTCATCACGCCAGCAACGTCGGCAGCCTGTTTCGCCCCGGACATCCACTCTCGCCGAATTACAAATGGATGCCGATCGCGTATCATGGCCGCGCTTCGTCCATCGTGGTGAGCGGCACACCTGTGAGGCGTCCCTCCGGCCAGGTCAGCGACGACCCCGGCACTGCGCCGGTGTATGCGCCCTCGCGAATGCTTGACTATGAACTGGAAGTCGGCGCGTTCCTGGGACCCGGCAACGCGATGGGACAAACCATTCCGGTCGCCAATGCCGAAGATCATCTATTCGGCGTGTGCTTGTTGAACGATTGGTCGGCGCGCGACATCCAGAGCTGGGAATCCCAACCGCTAGGCCCCTTCCTTTCGAAAAATTTCGCCACGTCTATCTCGCCGTGGATTATCACGCTCGATGCTCTGGAGCCGTTTCGCACGCCCGCGCCATCCCGGCCCACGGGCGATCCGCAGCCGCTGCCGTATCTGCAAGCGTCTGGCGACGGAGCGTTTCGTATCACCCTGGAAGTTTGGCTCCGCTCCGCTAAAATGGAAACCTTCACGCGCGTGAGCCAGAGTGATTTTGCATCGTTGTATTGGACGTTCGGCCAGATGATCGCCCATCACACCAGCAACGGCTGCCCGGTGCGTCCGGGCGGTCTAATCGGTAGCGGCACTGTTTCGGGTCCCGAAAAGCAAAATCAGGGCTGCCTGTTGGAACTCACCCGGCGGGGCGTCGATCCGCTCACGCTCCCCAGCGGTGAAACGCGCGCGTTTCTCGAAAACGGCGATGAAGTGATCCTCAGAGGCTGGTGTGAAGCGTCAGGATTTCGTCGTATCGGTCTGGGCGAGTGCCGGGGCTTGATTCTACCGGCCTTACCTGGTTAAGAGCCCTGGCCAAGGGGAGCATCGGCGTCGATTTTTCGCCACCGTCTCGCTCAGAGTTCACGCCGGTTCAATCACTTCCAAGTGGACCTCCGGGTGCTCTACGCCTGTTGCAAACAAGCTCGTCGGAGAATTGATTGGCTACAACGCAAGCGGCTCTCAGTGATGAAGTTCAAGGATATACCGGGCAGGAGCGCGTCCGTCCGCGCCGCCGTATCGATGCGGTTTTTGTGCTGGGCCTGGCTGTCGCGTTGGGAGCGATCATGGCCGGAGTCACGGCCGCCGGCATTTCAATCACTTATTTCTTCCAGCCCGCGGGCGCGCTCATAGTAATCGGTGGAACGCTGGGCGTCATGCTGGTCACCACACCCAAAGATTCGCTCGTTCATTCGCTGCGCCATGTCATGGAACTGGTCTCGTCCGAGGAAGTGAACCGGGAAGCATTGATCGAAGAGATCATCTTGTACGCGCGGATGGCCCGCCGCGGCAGCTTGCTGGCTTTGGAATCGGTAGTGCCCAAGGTGACGCATCCGTTCCTGGCGCAAGCGCTGCAGCTCGCCTTGGACGTAGGCAATCGCGCGGAACTGCAAGCCGTCCTCGAGAATGAGCTGCGCATGCGCGAACGCCAGGGCGAAACGGATGCCAAGACCTTGGAAGTGGCGGGTGGATTCGCGCCTACCATCGGAATCATCGGAACCGTGGTGGGCCTCATCGAAGTGCTCCGTCACTTTGCCAACGTGCAGTCGGTCGGATTTGGAATCGGCACTGCTTTCGTCTCCACCATCTATGGCCTGGCGATGGCGAATCTGCTCCTTCTGCCCGCCGCTCATCGAATTCGCGCACGAGTGGCCGAGAACTTCGAAATTCAAGAACTCATCATCGAAGGAGTGCTCTCGGTAACGGATAATGTGCACCCGGCACTCATCCGCTTGCGCCTGAGCGCGTATATGCGGCAGCGCGACGTGCAGATTCGCGACGCGGCCACTCGGGCGCATGAAGCATAAGCTCAAGCCCAAATATCTGGAAGCCGAGCAAGGCGGCCAGCGGGAGCGGTGGCTGGTCAGCTACACCGATTTCGTTACCATTTTGCTCATTCTGTTCGTAGCCATCGCAGCGCAAGGCGTGCACTCGGCGCAGACTCCCCCACCTCCGCCTTCGCAACCGAAACCAAGAGTCGCCGCAATTAAGCCAGTCGAAGCTGTCACGAAGCCAGAACCAGCGGAATCCCAGCAGGAGTCGCCCGGGGAGGCCGCCCAAAAGTCCGCCGAGGAGTCCTCCCAGAAGTCCCATGCCGCGCTGGTCCGCGCCGACGAGAAGCTACGATCGCAAGGATTGGATTCGCGGCTCGAGAAGCGCGGGCTTGTCATCAGCTTGCCGCAGGCCATTCTGTTTCCCTCTGGCGAAGACCATGTCTTGCCGGCTGCGTTCCCCATCGTCTCGCAAATTGCCGACGTGCTGAACAGCGTCCCGAATAAAGTGGCGTTAGTCGGGCATTCCGATTCCATCCCAATCCATAACAAACGATTCCAGAACAACTGGGAGCTATCGGCCGCGCGCAGCGTAAACCTGCTCGAGGTTCTGAGCAGCCGATATGGCATCCAGGAATCGCGGCTCTCGATACAGAGCTATGGGGCGAACGATCCCAAAGATTCCAACGACACCGAGACCGGGCGAGCTGAAAACCGCCGCGTTGAAATTCTGCTGCTCGAAGAATCCGCTCAATAGAATTGCTCGCCGGTTTGCTATCGTGAGCTTTGAGTGTTCTGACCATTCCTGAAAGAGGCGATTTGGGCCTCTTATCTCTGGGAGCG
>PKZC01000427.1 GCA_003132905.1 Bryobacterales bacterium
GCTTCGGGCAACGGGTGCGCGTAACTGGCTTCCGGGTTCCTTGCCACGGCAACGATCCGTTGCCGGAATACTGCGAACTAGTTTGGAAAGGAAAACGGGTTGGCGGAGCGTTCTTGCCCATAAAAGAACTGGCGCTTCAGCCAGGATAACTTCCGGATGCGCCGTAACCACTTCTTGATCGTGTAGACTTAGCTGAATCACTCATATGCCCCTCTTGGCAGGAGAGCGCATCGGCCCTTACGAGATGCTCGCGCTCATCGGCAAGGGCGGTATGGGCGAGGTATATCGAGCTCGCGACACAAAACTCAAGCGTGATGTTGCGATCAAAATATTGCCGGAAGCCTTTGCGGGCGATCCGGAACGGATGGCGCGCTTCCAGCGCGAAGCCGAGGTACTGGCGAAGGCGTGGCTTCTGAAAGAATTGACCACCGCGTGATTCCGCCGCTAGAATCGTGATTCGGAAGATGCAAGAATAGTCGGTTCCGAGGCGATATGGACTCCGAACGCTGGCAACAGATCGAGGAGCTGTACCACGCCGCACTCGCCTGCGAGCCCGGGCAACGCTCCGGCCTGCTCGGTCAAGCCGATCCCGAGGTGCGCCGCGAAGTGGAACTGCTGCTGGCGCAGAAGGGTTCTTTGCTCGACCGCCCGGCCTGGGAAGGCGTGACCGAAACAACTGTGACGCAGGCCATTCCCCGAAGGTTGGCCGGGCGCTATGAGATCGAGGGGCAACTGGGCGAAGGCGGCATGGGCGTGGTTTACCGCGCGCTGGACACCAAGCTGAACCGGCCCGTCGCGATCAAGTTTCTTTCCAACGAATTCGCGGATGCGGCTGCGCGGCACAGGTTCCAGCGGGAGGCACAGACCGCGTCGTCTCTGAACCACCCGCACATCCTCACGGTCTATGACGCGGGCGACTTCGAGGGGCGGCAATACCTGGTCACGGAGTTCGTGGATGGCGGTACGCTCAAGACTTGGTTCCGGTCCGGGAAACGCACCTGGCGTCAGATCGTCGAACTCCTGACCGGTGTCGCTGATGGGCTGGCCGTGGCCCATGCGGCGGGCATCCTACATCGCGACATCAAGCTCGATAACATCCTGATCAGCCAGAGCGGCTACGCCAAGCTGGCGGACTTCGGCTTGGCGAAGCTTGCCGAAGGCGCCGACAGCGACCTGACCCGCACTTTGACGGAGGGCCGAACCCGCCCGGGCGTGATCATCGGCACGATCCCGTATATGTCGCCCGAGCAGGCCTCGGGAAAGCCGGTCGACGCTCGGAGCGATATTTTCTCTTTCGGCGTGTTGCTCTACGAGGTGCTGGGTGGGCGGCGTCCCTTCACCGGAAGCACCGACCTCCAGGTGCTGCAAGCCATCCTGCACTCACCGGCCGAGCCGCTGGGAGAAGACGTGCCGCTGCCCCTGCGATCAGCCATCGAGAAAGCGCTCGAAAAAGACCCGGCCGAGCGTTACCAATCCATGCGGGATCTGGTGGTCGACCTCAGACGCGCCACGCGCCAGACGGTTGCCGAACCTGTTCCGACCGCGGCTGGGAGCAACAAACCAAGCCGGCGTAGTTGGAAATGGATCGCGGCCGGTGCTGCGGCCCTGGTGGCGATCGGCGGAATCGCATGGGGAATCTTGCGGCCGAAATCGCCCGACGCGCCGCGACTCCAATACACGCAACTCACCAACTTCGCGGACTCGGCCGTCGCTCCCGCGCTGTCGCCGGATGGACGGATGCTGGCCTTCATTCGCGGCGAGAGCACATTTGTAGGGCCCGGCGAAGTGTACGTCAAGCTTCTGCCCGACGGCAATCCGGTGCAACTGACCCACGACGGAGCCAACAAGGAAGGACCGGTGGTCTTTTCTCCAGACGGCAGCCGGATCGCGTTTACCGACGGCAACGCGACGTGGACCGCGCCTGTTCTGGGCGGCGAGCCGGCCCGGTTGCTTGCTAACTCTTCCGGCTTGAGCTGGATCGAGCCGCCGCCCGGCCAGCGGCGGGTGATGTTCTCCGACGAGACCGGGGATGGCATCCATATGGGAGTCTTCGATTCCACGGAGAGCCGGTCAGAACTGCGCACCGTTTACATGCCGGCCGGAGTGAGCGGGATGGCCCATCGGTCCTTTCTTTCGCCCGACCGGCGTAGCGTGCTCATCGTGGAAATGGAGCTGGGCAGTTGGCAGCCGTGCCGCCTGGTTCCTTTCGACGGCAGTTCGGCGGGAACCCGCGTCGGTCCGCAGCCGGCGCAGTGTACCGACGCCGCCTGGTCGCCGGATGGGAAGTGGATGTACATGTCGGCCAACACCGGCGATGGATTTCACATCTGGCGCCAGCGCTTCCCCAACGGCACGCCTGAGCAAGTAACCCGCGAAGCCACCGAGGAGCAAGGGCTCTCCTTCGCTCCGGATGGCCGCTCCTTCGTGACGTCGGTAGGCGGCAGCCAGAGCACGCTGTGGGTTCACGACGCCAAGGGCGACCACCAGATTACCTCGGAAGGTTTCGCGTTTCTCCCCTCCTTTTCGGGCGACGGCAAGACTCTCTATTACCTGGAGCGGTCGCGCGCCAGCCGCCGTTTCGTCAGCGGCGAGTTATGGTCCGCCAGCTTGGAGACCGGGCGTACCACACGCCTGCTGCCGGATTACCTGATGGAACACTATAACGTCTCGCCGGATGGGAAACGAATTGTATTCTTGAGCGTCGACGAGTCCGGGCACTCCCAACTCTTGCTCGCGCCGCTGGATGGGAGTTCGTCGCCGCGCCGCCTGGACTCGAAAGAATACTTCGCCCGCGCTCTGTTCGATCCTCACGGGGGTGTGCTCTACGTCGGTGCCGAGAACGGAGTCGCATACCTCTATCATGTGAATGACGACGGGTCGGGTTTGCGAAAGCTGTTCACCGAACCCGTCTTGTTCCTTTACGCCATTTCGCCGAACGGAAATGCGGTCGCGGTGTGGACGGCTAGCGGGGCCAACGGCGACGTGGAGGTCGATGCCTACGACGACGAAAGCAAGAAGACGTTGATCTGCAAGGGCTGTGGAACCGCAGGAGACGAAAACCGTGGCGTGACGCCGCCGTTGCTGAGNNCTGCCTCCGGGCCAGCTTGTGCCGCCGTTGCCTCCCGGAGGCCTTGCGCAGCTTAGCGATGCGGCCAAACTTCCGGGCGCCAAGGCCTTCCCCGAAGTGAGGGCTTTGGGCGGCGCGGACCCATCGGTCTACGCGTACCCGCGCGTGACCACGCATCGCAACATTTATCGCATTCCCGTGCCATGAAGAAGATCCCGATGCAGGCAAACGCCGACAATTCCTGATGGCCGCGCTGGCAGCGCCGCCGTTACAGTCGCTCAAAGAACCTCGCGCCGCTGATTGACCGCGGCTTCGCGCTGTGCGCCCGTTTCAGGGTCCGGGCGGAAAGTGGAAAGGGTCGACCAAGGGTGCCCACTTCCCGGTCTGGTGTTCATCTTCTTCGACGAACTGCGGCGCAAAGTGCCCACGAGTAAATAGCGTCACTTGCTGGTAGCAGGAAAATTTCCGGTAAGAGCTTCACCTTTCAGAGGATTGGCTGGATAGGGAATGTATAGTCGGGAACCCGGAAGTTAATATTTTCGATTCTAGAGCGCGGTTCGCACTCCGGGGAGACGGGTGCGAGCTTAACTCGTGAACTACCGTCTGGCGGCGATTGCCGCCAGGCACGGGTCTATCGGAAACGGAGCGAGGGCGGTGAGCAGGTAGTGCGCTAAATCTGTGTCCCTGACGCCCTTCGGGTAAGTTTCTCCAGAGCTAGTGTTATGAATGTCGTGGTTTGGATCATTCCCGTAAGGCGGTTCCCGAGAGTGTCGTTCTTGGCAATTTGCGTAGGCTCCTCGCTCACACCCACGTCGATCATCAGATCGGGATTGCCCATTACGTTCATCCCTCGACGATATCCTTCTATCGCGAATGTGGCTATCTCGCGCCCGACGTCTAGAAATCCGTCATTATTTGCGTGGAGATATTTGAGGGTTGCTCCGGGAGGTAGTCGGATCTTTGGGCTAGCTTGAGATGCCCAGCCCCCAATAATATGCAACGTTCGGTGCCTATCCTTTCGCGCCCAATCGTTCACAATTGCTAAGTTGCGATTCATATTGAATACGGCGAGATGCCGTCGCACTTTGGGAGCATTGTAAGGCTGCAATGATTCAATGAAGTCCTGACACTCCTGTGATAGGACGCCGATCTTCTGAGGAGCCGCCTTCGCGAACTTGGTACTGGTCGCGCAAATTGGGAATTCAAGACGATCATGGCCAGGGGGAGGGTTCTGACCACTTTCAATGACGGCGCACTGGTAGACAGCCCCGTCCAAGGCGGCTCGGAGATGGTAGAGTATTTCGCCCAATTCGATAGCCCAACCGCGCGGCACCGGGTTGCGCGGCTCAATGAACATGGAACCTGTTCCGTCGCGCTGCACGAGAATAGAAACGCTGTATGGGTCTTCGTCAATCCAATCAGCCCAGAGTTTAGCGAGGGCTTCGCGGTGAGTTGTCGCGCGTTCAATTCGATCTCGGCATCCTTGAAATTGTGGCATTCCGGCTAGCTTAGCAACTCCCGCACGCTCCACACGTGAGATCGGTGACTATAGGCCGAATTGGCTCTTCTTTTCCTGGGCTGCTACGAATTGCGTCCTGGCTTCCGCGATTTTGCCAAGGAGATCAAGGGCGGATTGCGCAGTGAGCTGAGCATGTTGACGGCACTCATCGCGGGCCTCACTTTCCACGTAACCCGCAAACTTACGGAAAGCCGTAGCCAATAAGATCTTTTTTCCGTTCAAGGGCGTGAAGATTGTCTTCGGCTTCCTTAAACTCCAGAAGTGCCAAGGCCTTTTGAGTTCTGATTTCATCAGTGGACATTATTATCATTTTACTTTTCCAGCAGTTCGCGCACATCCCACACGTGATCTGCAATCCCCGCAGCCATCGCAGGCGTGACCCTCAGGGACTTGTGAACGCGGCAAAAGTTGTAAAAAGCGAACCAGCACGAAACAGCGGCCCAGTGGTTCTCGAAGCTCTTGCTAAACGCATTGGTCAAACGCGTGAAACGGCGAAGGCCCATGCGCGTGCTCAGGTTGCTGCGCTCGACAATCGAAGTGCAGATGCGTTCGGGATCGGGTTGCCCGAAGACTGCTACAGTCTCCAGCGATGACGGTATCACGGATGGTAACCGAACGGAACGCGATTGACGAGAAGCTGGTGACCTTCGTCGTGCGCACGGGGACTCCTGAGTTCGAAAGACGGAACCTTGACGCCCGTCGATGACAGGCATATAGTCCCTGGGTTCGATTCCTATCGACATTGATCTCTTTCCACCACGACCGCCGCTTCGCGCATGGCTACCCGATAGCCGCCAGCCGCGAGGTGACGCTCGCGTTTTCCTCGAATTGCTCATTCACAAAAAGGAGACAGACAAGATGGAAGGAACATTACTCTCTAACAGCGGCAAGATCGGCCGCGAGGAGCTTGCACTCGTGCCCGCTCCGCCGGGAACCGCGACGCACAAAGTCATTCCGCATCACGAGGTCATCAATGCACTCGTCGACACGCTCTCGCTCCGGCACATCGCGCCGGTCCGGGAAGAATACGCCGTCTCAAAGGATGGCATGAAAATGTTCGGTATCATGGAGCTCGAAACGACGTTCCAAGGCTGCCGGTTCGCGCTCGGTATAAGAAACGCCCACGATAAATCCATGCGGCTCGCGATGACTGTCGGCTATCGCGTTCTCGTGTGCGACAACATGGCATTCTCCGGCGACTTCACGCCACTGCTCGCCAAGCATTCAAAGAATTTCAACTTGATCCACTCGCTCGACATCGGCGTTTCAGAAATGCAGCGAAACTTCGATCCGATGACGAAGCAGGTTACGCGTTGGCGGGAGTCTCAGCTCACGGACGTTTCGGTGAAGCTCATCATCTACCAGGCCTTCATCGAGGGGGACATCGATCTCCCGAAGCACCTGGCCGGTCCTGTCCATAATCTGTACTTCAATCCAGAACACGAAGAGTTCGCACCACGAACGATGTTCAGCTTATCCAACGCTTTCACATCGGCACTGAAGCAACTGGACCCGGTGCCACAATTTCGGGCAACCGCAAAACTCGGGTCGTTCCTAGAGGCACGCGCGGTAACCACGTAAAGCG
>PKZC01000309.1 GCA_003132905.1 Bryobacterales bacterium
CGGGGCGTGGCCAGATGCCTGTCACTCGATGCCTTCGCAACCCGCCGATGCACTCCCATATTCGAGCGATTTAACTGCAATTCACAGCTTTCATAGGATCTGCGACGGCTTACGGACCATAGCACTGGTGGATGAGAAGGGCTTTATGGTGGAACTGGTTGATGTGCAGGAATGGGCGCAACCCTTTAGCGCACTGGAGCTTCCGGTTCCCAGCGCGCGACGCTATCGAACTCACAGCCAAGCCACCTTGTGCGGCGGCCACATATGCCTTGTCCTGACACCGAATGGTGAGATTAAGATCTTCGGCGAGGGCGTTCAATTATTCAATTTCTTCGACGGGCGCTGGCATCTTACGGACTCGGTCGCAAAATATGAAGCGTGGGAGGCTGCAATCGGGCGCAAGGATTTGGCCGCGCGGCTTTTTTCTGCCGGTCTCAACCTCGCTGAACACCGCCGCGGAGGGATGTTTGTGGTGCTCGAAGACGCTCGGCACGCTCGCCAGATTGTGAGCGCATTGGATCTTCTGGAAACCGACCAGCGGGAGAGAGCAAGCGCCAAGAATCGGCTCCATTACTTGTTGCAAAAAACACGCGCTACCGACCTTTCATCTGCTGTGCTTGAAAGCATCGCGCAGATCGATGGGAGCGTCGTGCTCGATCTCGATTCGAGATTGCTCGCGTTCGGAGCGATTCTTCGACACCGCCAGCAGGTGGTTGAGGATGAAGAGATAGGTGAAGGAGGACGTACCGCGGCAGCCATCGGCGCCTCGCAATTTGGCAATGTGTTGATGGTGAGCGAGGGTGGCCAGCTCTCGTTCTATCAGAAGGGGCATTGCATCTGGACGTTGTGAGACACCGACCGTTGAACACCGTAAATCACGCCATGACTGGGAGTCGCCGAGATCTGTCGATATACGATCCCCCACAGCCGAACTGCCTTCTGTCAGGCGAGCCGCCAGCGCACCCTACTCACCATTTACGCGACTTCTTTAAGCAAGAGCCAGGAATCCATCAGTTCGTGATTTACTTCGCCATGGGTCCTCTTGATACGCTCGCGCTGAATCGTCCCATGCAGCCCAGGAATTGAGACTCGGGAAACGCTCTTGGTTTGACAAGGCGTGATTGAGTCGCAAATTCGGACGGTCGAGAAGCTCAGTGCGCTCGTGAATTGAAGATGGAATTGGGACAGTAATGGGACAACCGGGATTTGAGAGGTTGCGTAAGTCCTTTAGAATGTGGTGGCCAGGGACGGAATCGAACCGCCGACGCCAGCCTTTTCAGGGCTGGGTTCACCCATAGCTATCTGGTTGATTCGGCTCTGTTTCGTTCTCATCTTTGCCCTTAAAATGGCCATTATTTTGGAATGGTTTTGGAATGAGAATTGGAATGACTAATGTACCAATCCATCCACCACCCTCCGTTGTGATTCAGGAATGAACTGCTGGTAAATGTCCACGGTCGTTGAAGCTCTGGAGTGCCGCATGAGCTTCTGAGCGTCCTTCACGTCCGCCTTGTCTTCCTTTAGCCATGTCGTATAGGAAGTCCGAAGACAAGCATAAGCGGGGCGTCCGACAACTGACATGAACATCTTGATCGAGAATTTTAGAACAACTGCTGGAGCGGATGACAACTGAATTTCGTGTTTTCGGTTTGGAGCGGTGGGGCGATGGCACACTTGTTGGGCCAAGCGAAAGCTCTATCAATTTAAGAAGGTGCCAAATGTTCCCGAAGAAGCCGCCCTGCACCCGCTGCGGGGGAAACCGCAATGTGAGGGAACGGTCATACTACACAGACTCTTCGATGATTGAAGCAGGGGCCATCAACGAGTAAGAGGCAGTTCGGTCAGAAGCTCGTCAAAAACACATCATGTACGTATCCATCGGCGATTTGAGTGCACCTTGGTAGCGGACCTCCATATGGACGTGATTCGGAATCCCAGGATACTTGACGCCTAGATAGTCGGCAAATCCAACAATATCCCCGGCTTTGCAAGGACCGCAGCGCAGCCCATTCACGTAGAACAGCTTTACTTCGTAGCCCTTGTAGTCACCACTACCTCTAATGAGTAATCCCGAGAACGGGCGATAAGGAAAAGCTTCCCGGATGATTTCCCCGTCAACCGGACTCATCACTGGCACTCCCGCCTTTGCGAGGATGTCTAGGCCTTGATGATGTCTTTTGCCGTGGTCCCGATCAGCCCCAAACTGGCCTGAGCCGTACCGGTTGTCGAATCCCCTGCTTTTCATTCCCGAGACGATACTCTTGAAAGTCATCTGGCCTCCACTATTCAGAGCCGCTGAACTTGATGCAGTCTAGCAGAGGGCAAGCCGGAACTCCAGCGTCAGTGCACTCGGAGCGTTGCAGTCCCCTGCAACCAACGGAACCGTAATGCAAGGGAACGGTCGGGCGGTCATTCGAGTTCGCCTAGCAAGGAATCCAGAGCAGCTTCTACACCAAGTGCCTCTCGACGAGCCGTGTCGTAAAGCCCTTTCATGATTTTGTACGCTTCTATAGCCGGGAATGCTTGCTTGATGTCCACGTCCGATGCGCTTTCTAGAACCACTCCAGATTCATCTACAATCGAGACAATAATGTCTTCGTTCTCGGGATCATCTCGGTCTCGAGTACTCGCCAGCTTCACAATATAATTGGGAAAAGCTGTCTGAAAGACATTTGACCGACCTGTTTTTTCCCACTGAATCTTCCCTGCTTGCGTCTTGGCATCAAGCCTTTGAATAATCTTCAGAATCTTTTCTACAGTTGTCATTCTATGATCCAATCGCTTGTTGTACAGCTATCAACACGATAGTAAGCTTGTCACTTTGTTCCGTGGCTATTTTGTTTAAAGAGGCCACATCCTTGGGTGCTTCCTTCGCAGCGAGAGCTACTTCTACAATTTCTTCAATTGCCCTAAATTGCTCGATGCACCCCTGAATCGACGCCTTCTGGACCTTTGACAGAGACGGAGTACTCCCTTTTAAGAGCGCTGGTCTTCGCCGAATCGAGGAGTATCGGATCGGCATCGCATCCCATGCTCCGAATCGGTGCAGTAGCTTGATTTCTTCAATATCGCTCATTAGAGTAGCAAGATCCACCGCAACACTCTGTAGAGAAAGCCTCTGTCGCACATCCGCAACGGCGGACGCAACTTGTTTGGCGGCGCTTTTCGATCTTGCCAAACCAATCAACGTGGCAGCGAAGCCGATGATCGAAATCAAGACACCGGCAACGCTTGCGAAATCACCCCAGTTGCCGTCGTGTATCGCTTTTGCAATCGTCTGCAGACTCGGCACGATTCCACAATATTAGCCCGGTTTGATCTCGGTGCGCCGTTCAGACCTTCAATCAGCAGTCGGGACTACAAGCTTGCTCTTTGAGCCGGTAAAAAAGAAAAGCGGGGTCTTCAACTGATCCCGCTTGAACTCGGCAATTCTCCAGACCGCACCTTCACCCCCACGGAGGCAAATCCGACGAGCCAAAGATTTTGGAATGAAATGGAATGAAACTGCGGTCTGGGATGTGTGCGGCTGGACACATAGGTATTGAAAACGTGGTGGCCAGGGACGGAATCGAACCGCCGACGCCAGCCTTTTCAGGGCTGCGCTCTACCAGCTGAGCTACCTGGCCCGAGACAAAACCAATTCTAGCAGACGGATCAGGCTTGCTGCAGTTCGGCGAGCTTTGCGCCTGTCTCGCGCTCTACGTTCGCGTGCAAGCTGTTACCGTGCGCGTCCATAGTGACGATCGCCGCGAAATTCTTCACGCGCAGATGCCACATCGCTTCGGGAATTCCGAAATCGATCAGATGCACACCCAACACCTTTTCCACCGCGCGTGCGTAAAATTGCGCCGCGCCGCCGATGGCGTTCAGATACACCGCACCCGACTTCTGAAGCTCGGCCAGCGTCTTCTTCCCCATGCCACCTTTGCCGATTACCGCCCTTACTCCATATTTCTCGATAATGGTGGCCTGATATGGCTCCTCACGGCTGCTCGTGGTCGGGCCCGCGGCCTTCACCACCCAGCTATCGCCTTGTTTCAACATCACTGGACCGCAGTGATAAAGAATCGAGCCGCGCATGTCTACCGGCGGCGTGTTCTTCATCAAATGAGCATGCACCGCATCGCGTCCGGTGAAAACTTCGCCCGAGATGAGCACTAAATCGCCCACGCGCAAGCTTCGTACTTGCTCGTCCGACAACGGCGCGGTCAGCACTACTTCGCGGCCGGTTAAAGGGAACCCTTCGGAACGCTCCATGCGCTGAACAGCGCGCTCGGGATCGCGATACAGCCAACTCGTAATCGCTCCGCTGGATGCATCCAGCCTCACGCCCAGACGGCGGAATGCCCAACAATCGTACGCCACCGAGACGAAAAAACTGGCGGGCAGACGATTCGCCGCGCAGATCTTGCAGCCGATCAGCGAGACCTTGCCGCCAAAGCCCATCGCGCCCACGCCGATGCGATTCGCCTCGTCCATGATTTCCGCCTCGAGCTTCGCCAGCTCTGGAATCGCGTTCACATCGTCCAGCGTGCGAAAGAGCTGTCCCTTGGCCAAGTCATATCCATGCGCGCGATCGCTACCGATGCACACACCTACCGCGCCGGGAGCGCATCCCTGCCCCTGCGCCTGCCAAACCGCATGCAGGATACACTTGCGCACGCCTTCCAAGTTCCGGTCCGCGCGCCCCATGTGCTCCAGCTCAGACGGCAGCGAGTACTGGATATTCTTGTTCTCGCAACCGCCGCCCTTCAAGATCAGCTTTACTTCAATCGCATCTTGCTCCCACTGCTCGAAGTGGATCACCGGCGTCTCTTCGCCCAGGTTGTCGCCGCTGTTTTTCCCCGTGAGCGAATCCACCGAGTTCGGCCGCAATTTACCGCGCCGTGTTGCCTCCGCTACCGCCTCGCGAATCGCACGCTTCACCACGAGCTGGTTCACGCCCACTGGCGTGTGCACCACGAACGTCGGCATACCGGTGTCCTGGCAGATTGGCCCGGCATCTTCCTGGGCCATGTCGATGTTAGTCGCAATAATTCCGAGCGCTTGCGAGGCCTGCGTGCCGGGCACTTCCTCTTCCAGAGCCACACCCATCGCGGCGCGCACATCCGGCGGCAGGTTGGTGGAAGTCTCGGTGATCAGCTCGATCAGACTGTCTTTCAGAAACGTCATTAGTTCTAGGGTAGCGTGCTACTGCTGGCACACAAAGTTGCTCGCATCGTTGGTATCGCCCTGGCCCTTGTACTGCGCGTGCTGTGGATATGGACATAACGGCCGGCTGCGCCCCGGGAACGCCGGGCCGGTGGCAACCACGCGATCGGGAGCCACGCCTTTCTCCACCCAATCCACCACCGCACTCAACATGTCGAAACGATCCAGTGTCGCGCTTCCACCCTGACAATGGCCCATGCCCGGCACCAGGTAGAAACGGCTCCAGGAGTCGACGGAACCGTTGCCGGTGTCCTTGGCCATCTTCTCGTAATAGCCGAGCGTGTCGAGCGGCGAAAACCACGGATCGCTCAGGCCGTGATAGAAAAGCAGCTTTCCTCCGTGCCCGGCGAAACTGGTGAGATTCGTCCACGTGCTGTCGCCTAGCTGCGTGGTTGCATCTGCCTCCAGGCGGGCATTTTCGCGATCGACATCGAAGTGCGCGAAATCGGCCCCGGTAGCGACCGGCATCAGTGGACCTTGCAGCAATCCAGGGATGCCGCCAACGTCGGAGATTCCCGCGTCGTAAGGAACTCCCGGATAAACAGCTTCTCCATGCGCCGATTTCGGTCCCGCGAAGGCCTTCTTCAACGCGTCCGCTTGTGCGCGGGTCAAACAGCTGTCGGATTTCGTGCCGGAGCACACCAGCGTTTCTGGATCGAACTCACACCCACGCGAGTTGAAGATCATTCCGTCCTTTAGACCGTCCTTCGCGTCGCAGGCCTGGAGCACGGAACTCACGATCAGCTTGCGATCCGAAATAGAGAACGTTTTTTTCGGGTCGGCTTTGCCGCTGGCATCTCTGGGCGCTACCTCGTCGAAGACCGCCGTCATGAACCCCAGTGCGAGATTGGAATGCCCGGTGCGAATGGCCGGATCGCCCGAAACGATTCCGTCGAAATAATCCGGGTAGCGCTGCGACATGATCATCGCTTCCCGGCCGCCAGTGGAACAGCCGTCGAAATACGAATGCTGCGCCGCTCGGCCGTAATACGACGCGATCATCTGCTTGGCCAATCGAGCGACGCGTCCGATTGCCACGTAATAGAAATCCAGGCTAGCCTGCTGGTCCCGGAAGAAGCTGCCATCGAACCCGCTCCCTTTGTGGCCGCTATCGGTGCTCACCACCGCAAATCCACGCGCCAGCGCGGGTGTCTCACCGGCCGCTTGAGAGCCCAAAGGCAAAGCCACGCTGCCGTTCAATCCGCCCCCGCCTTGAAACAGGAAACGCCCGTTCCATTGATCAGGCAACGCCAGAGCAAAACCGATCCCGTATGTTTTGCCGGCGGCTCCTGTGCGCTGGTTGATCACGCCCTCGACGTGGCAGAAGGGCGGAACCGCCACCGGGATCGTTCCCGGAAAGTTCGGTGAGACGCGCAGCGTGCCGGGTGCTGAAGCCGGAGTAGCATCCGCTTTCGCGATCGAAACCTTCTCGCCGGGCGCTTGAAACTTCAGCATGTCGGAGCATCGTGAGGGAGCACCGCCGGCTTGAGCGAACAGGAACGGCGCGGGCATCATCAGAAACGCGCAAAAAAGTGTGATTTGTCTCATTTAGCGTTGCCTATCATGGCCAGAATCGATTGTATACGCGATGGACATGCAACACCATACGGCGGTTTTTCGAAACCAGGCCGGCCGCGTGATTGCACCGGAACGCACTAGGGAAAATTCTGGGGGCTGGAGCCGACAGGCCGAAAAATCAATGTGACGGAGAGGTTGATTCTGCGCATCGATCGCCCGACTGAGCAATTTTCCCGCGAGGCCGCGCCACCGTACTCTGATACAATCCTGATTGATGTTCCAAGGACTAGAGCACACCGCCATCGCAACACCCGATCCCAAACGACTGGCGGAGTGGTACGTACAGATGCTGGATTTCCGTATCAATTACACATACGGGGGCAATTATTTCGTACGGGCTAGCAACGGCACCCTAATCGAGTTTATCCCTTCGGAAGGGGAGCGGGCGCCGCAGAAAATGAAGGACCCTGGTATTCGCCACCTGGCCATCAGCGTGGACAACTTCGACACCGCCATGCAGGAGTTACAGAAACGNNCCCCACCCACCGACGTCCAAGGCAACCGGCTGATCTTTTTTCATGACGGCGATGGCAACATTGTGCATCTGATTCACCGCCTGCAGCCGCTGCCTTAATCCGGATACTTCAATTGCTGAGCCGGATCTTCAAGGGTTTTGCCTACCGCGACTTCCGCATCATGTGGTTTGGCGCGTGCACGTCCAGCATCGGCACCTTGATGCAGACGTTCGCGCAAGCCTGGCTGGTTTTGCAACTCTCCGGATCGTCCTTTTTGCTCGGCCTCGATTCCTTCCTCGGCAGTATTCCGATTGTTCTGTTTTCGCTGGTAGGCGGAGTATTTGCCGATCGAACGGAGCGGCAGAAGCTGCTGCTCGGCTCGCAGTTCGTTCAGATGTTCTGTGCGTTCCTGCTGGCCATTCTGTTCGCCACTGGCGTGGTGAAGATCTGGCACATTCTGGCGCTTTCGTTTGTCGTCGGCACGGCGCAATCTTTCGGGGGGCCGGCCTACTCGGCGCTGATTCCCACCTTAGTGAAGACCGAAGATCTGCCCAATGCGATAGCGCTCAATTCCATTCAATTCAATGTCGCGCGCGTTCTGGGCCCAACGCTAGGCGGCGTGGCGCTGGCGCTGGGAGCGTCCTGGTGTTTTTCGCTGAACGGTATCTCATTCGTCGCCGTCATCATCTCGTTGCTTATCATCCATCCTCACTTCGTTCCCACCAAGAGCAAGGAATCGGTGTTGACCAGCATGAAGGAAGGGATCCACTTCATTCGCAGCCAGGCGACTATGGAGGCATTGATTGTTCTGGCGTTCATGATGACTCTACTGGCGTTTCCGTTGATTGTGTTTCTGCCAGTCTTCGCCAAGGACGTTTTTCACGGCGGCCCCAACCTGTACATCGTTTTCCTGGTCTGCTCCGGCATCGGATCTATTTGCGGGGCTCTAACAGTGGCCTGGCTGGGCAAGCACAAGCACATGGGCCTCTTGGTGTTGCTGATGCTGCTGGGTTTGGGCGTGTTGATCAGCGGATTCGCGCTCTCGCGGAATTTCGTGCTGAGCTGCGTTCTCATTTTCTTCTCCGGCGCGATGCTTCTGGCCGTCTTCACCAGCATCGGCTCCCTGGTTCAGATGATCGCCCCAGACAATATGCGTGGGCGGGTGCTCAGTGTCTATAACGTTGCATTTCGCGGCGGCATGCCCGTGGGGAGCCTGGTAGTGGGGGCCCTGGTCAAGCGATTCACGGCCCCGTTGGTGCTCACCTGGAACGGCGGTCTGCTAATGTTACTAGCCCTCTATTTCCTGCTGGTCCATCGAAAAGTTGCAACTCTCTAGCCTGGGAAGCGTCCAAAAACTCAAAGTATGCGGGTTGTTCTTTTATCACTGTCGGTCCTATTGGTTGCGGCCGGCGCAACGCTGGACGATTCCGATTTACTAAAAGCGCGCGATCATCAGGATCGAGCCGCGCTTGAAAAAATGGCAGCCGATGCACGCGCGGCCGCCGATAAACAGCCCAACGATCCAGCCGCGCAATATAAGGTGGCATTGGCGGAATCTTATTCAGCCGAGGTCGCTATCGAACTGCACGACAAAGCAGCGGCCAAGAATGCCGCCCAAGCGGGCATGGACGCTGCCAATAAGGCCGTGAGCATGAAGGCCGATTCCGCCGAGTATCAGCGTATCTTGGGGACGCTTTGCGGGCAGATGGTCTCCAGCAGTTCGCTGGCGGGGTTGAAATACGGCAAGTGTGCGCTTGATTCGGTAGACAAAGCCCTTGAACTCGATCCCAAATCCTCCATGGCATATTTAAGCCACGGCGTCGGTAACTACTATCTCCCACAGGCGTTCGGCGGCGGGATCGAGCTGGCCATCAAGGATTTTCGCAAGGCCATTGACCTCAATCCGAAGAACGCGGATGCCTGGCTATGGCTGGGCGTTGCGTTGCGTCGCTCCAATCAACCAGCCGAAGCGCAAAAGGCCTTTGCGAAGTCGCTCGAAATTAATCCGAATCGCGTTTGGGCCAGACAGCAGCTTGAAAAAACACCCGGTTCTTAGATCCTTATCAGGAAACCATCGCGGGGTTCCATAGTCTAACCACCGGGAGCTTAATCGAATGCCCGGAACACTACTGGACTATGCGCAGGCGGTTCACGACGTAATTTCGACCTGCCGCGACGCGGAACAAGGCTTTCGCGGCGCCGCACAGGCCGTGAATGCGCCCACCATGAAGGAGATGTTCCAGCAATATTCCGCGCAGCGCGCCCAGTTCGCAGCCGAATTACAGGGCGCAGTGAAGGCGCTGGGCTTTGAGACCACCGATCCGCAGGGGTTGGGCGGAATGCTGCACGCCGGTTGGATCAACTTAAAGGGTCTTTTGACTGGGCATGATGTCCACGCGATCCTGGTGGAGACCGAGCGGGGCGAGGATTGGTCTCTCACAACTTATCGATCAGCTTTGAGCAAGACGCTTCCGCCCGAGATCGCGGCTATTATTCAGAAGCAATTCGAGGAAGTGCAAGAGGCCCACAATCGGATTCGGAGTCTGCGCGATTCCACCGCTCCTCCGCCGAAACCTGCCGAAGAAGCGACGCCAGCCGTCACCACACCATCCGGCACGAATAATCCGCAAGGCAATTGAAAAGCGCAGTGTACTAGCCCGACCGAAAACTTACTAATCTGGACCGGTCAGAATCGGCGAACTTGTTAGCATGAGCATATGGGTTACCGCCTTCAGGTCCTGATTCCGCCTGAATTGGATGCCCAATTGCGTAAGGCCGCACAGCGCAGTCGTGTCTCCAAGGGTGAATGGGTCCGCCGCGTTCTTCAGGACTCTGTCCGCAGGCCCGCAAAGGGCAGGGGCGGCTCCGATCCTCTGATTCGACTGGAATCTCTAGGCACGCCGACCGCCCATATTGAGCAGATGCTCGCCGAGATTGAAGCCCCCCGCGCGCCGCTATTGCACATCCGGCTCTGACGCCCGCCGAAAGCGAGACCTTGCGAGAAAGCGTGGGGAAGCGGATTGAGCTGCGATGTGCAGATGGCGAAGCAATCCTAGCCGAAGTTCTATTCGTCTCGCTTTCCGAAAGGGATGTGATTTATGAGCTGGTTTCAACGAATAGACCAGAGCGCTATTTGGCGCACACCGGCCGCGAAGTTTGGTCCACGCCAATCGATCAAATTGAATCCTTAGGCCCGCGATGAGTGCGGATTCCAAGCCGGATTCGGCGAGATACCGGGAATTCGCCGGGTGAAATTATCTTAGCGGGCTCTTTCAACGCGTCAGGTCGATGCCGAATTTCTTCAGCTCTTCAGCGTAGTAACGGCGATGCAATAGATCCCACTCCTCGGTGCCTTCAGGAATTTCCTTCTTCTGCGAGCGGATCTTGGTTCGCGCCGCACGGTCTACTTTCTCTTCCACGTTCAGCAACTCGGTCATGGCCTGCACGATGGCCAGGCGCACGTCGTTCGGATCTTTCTTGAGCCGGAAAGCGCGTGATTTGCGCAACGCAGCCACCATCTTGTGAGAGATGTCGTTTATCTTGTCGCGCGACAGCTTCATATTGTCGCCGGTGTCGCGGCCCGACGCCCGGATTACCTTGCGTTGCGAGATCAGGGTGTTCTTGATGCGGCGAAACATCTCCTGATAACTCACGCCTTCACGACGCATGTAATCGCTGTACTGGCTCAGCAGTTCGCGCACCTCGTCGTTGAGGCGATCCTCCACCTGCAATTCTTCCTCGACTAATTGGCCGATCATCTCGGCAGCCGACTCCAGGCTACTCGTCTCGATTATCTGTGGCGTCATCCGGGTCACCAGTTGCCGCGACAGATAGCTAATGAATTCTCTACTCAGCAGCATGCGATTTTACGAGGCGCCAGCGATCCGCTGCCCCATGAACAATTCCCCAATTCTCGCACATTCAGTTGGGCAACTCGCCCCGATGGTGTTCGAGAAAACCGGCGTCTATCGGCTTGCGCCCGCGGAATCCCTCTTCCACGCCGTGCCAGAATTGGATACCAGGCTCACCTAGCTTCCAGCAAAGGTAGACTTCTTGGCCCTGGAATAGCGTCGGGAAGTCGACCAGCCCGATGTCCAGATCCTTCACCACGCACCCGAACTCATGAACTTTCTCGATGGCTTTTTTCAGCGCGAGCGCGGTTTCTTGCCGGCGGTTTTTTTGCTCTACTACCTGAGCCCGATCCACCCGCATGCCCCCAGTAGTCGCCAACCGTTCGGAGAAGCTTTGCCACTCCGTCTCCATCGTCTCGTAACGATCTTTTAGGGCCACCGCTTCGCGAATCGAAGACGCCACTTCAGGAAGTATTTTTTCGGCCTGTTGCAGAGTAAAAAACCGCGGCATTATCCTGCGTGTGGCAATGCCTCTCGGCCCGAAGCGAAACCCATACGCTCACAACAGGTATGGATGGGGGAACGGACGAAAGTCACGGTAACTCAATCGATTATAGCAGCGTCAGAAGTCCAAGAGGTGGAATCCGCAATGCCGGTGTCCGCGATAATAGAATGGTGAAGTCGCTTCGGGTAGTTAGTCTGATGGCCGTGCTGTGGGCCGCGTCCTTGTTTGGACAATCCATCAACAGCGGCACCGTCACGGGACAGGTTACCGATCCTTCTGGCCTGTTCATCGCCGGCGCGAAGGTTCGGCTCACCAATCCGGTCACCGGTTACGAGCAAATGGCTGTTACGGACACCAACGGCACTTTTCGCTTCAATAGCGTTCCGATAAACAACTACCATCTGGAAGTAAGTTCGCAGGGATTCAACCCCGTTCAGCAGAACGTGGATCTTCGCAACTCAGTCCCGGTGGTTGCAAACGTAGCGCTCGCCATTGCCACCGAAGCGAGTACGGTGACGGTGCAAGCCACGGCAGCGTCGGTGGAAACCGATACCGCCGCCCACCAGGACGTGGATCAAAGCGCGTTCTCAAAATTACCGGTGATGAGTCCAGGCGCCGGTATGAGCGATGCCATCACGTACAGCACTGGTGCGGTGGCTGCGGACGCGAATGGATTCTTCCATCCGCTGGGCGATCACGCGCAAACCACCTTCGTGATCGACGGCCAGCCGGTGAGCGACCAGCAGAGCAAGCTTTTTTCCACGCAGATTCCGCTCAATGCGCTGCAAGGCATGGAACTGATCACCGGCTCGCCCGAAGCGCAGTATGGCGATAAAACCAGTCTGGTGGTGAACGCGACCACGCGATCGGGATTAGGAGCCACCAAGCCATTCGGCAGCCTGGAATCCAGTTGGGGATCGTTTGGCACGTGGACGGAAGGCGCCACACTCGGATTTGGAACACCTAACTTCGGAAACTTCCTGGCGCTCAATGCAAGCCGCTCCGGCCGTTTCCTCGACACGCCGGAATTGCTGCCCATCCATGACATCGGCAATAACGGAAGCATCTTCGACCGTATCGATTGGCAGCCTGGGCCGAAAGACATTTTCCACCTGGATCTTTTTACCGCACGCAACTGGTTTCAGGTGCCCAACAGCTACGATCAATTGACGCAAGACCAGCGGCAACGCGTGATGAGCTGGAGCGTCGCGCCCGGCTATCAGCACACCTTCAACGCCCATACTCTGCTCACGGTGAATCCCTTCGTGCGGCGCGATCAGCTTAACTATTATCCGAGCCGCGATCCTTTCGACGATACGCCGGTCACCGCCTCGCAAAACCGCATTTTGATGAACTATGGGGTCAAAGCTGATTTGTCGTTTACTCACGGGCACCACGACATCAAAGTGGGAACCCAGATCCAGCAGACCCGGCTGCTCGAGAATTTCCAATTCGCTATCACCAACGCCGACTACAATCCGGTATGCCTGGATAGCGATGGAAATCCGCTGCTGCTGCCTGGAGTAACCAATCCGGATGGATGTTCCGCTGCAAATCCCACTTATGTGCCGAATCCGGGTCTGCTTCCGGGGATTGTTCCTTATGACCTGACGCGTGGCGGCGCTCCCTTTAATTTTCACGCCACGCACAACATCAATGAGTACGCGTTCTACGTTCAGGACACCATCACGCTGGGACATCTCACGATCGACGCAGGTCTTCGGGACGATCAGTACAACGGCTTAACCTCGGCGAACGGCGTCCAGCCCCGTTTGGCGCTTTCGTATCTTTTGCCCACCAACACAGTATTGCGAGCATCCTACGCGCGCACCTTCGAAACGCCCTTTAACGAAAACCTGCTGCTGTCGAGCGCGGGGGGCACCGGCGGTCTGGAGGAGAACGTTTTTGGAACGGTATCCAATCCGATCCGGCCCGGCAACCGGAACGGTTTCGATACTGGGCTGCAACAAGGCATAGGCAAGTGGCTGATCATCGACGCGGACTATTTCTGGAAGTTCACCCATAACGCGTACGATTTCGACGTGCTGTTCAATACTCCGATCACCTTCCCGATTTCCTGGAACAACTCCAAAGTCGATGGAGTGTCAGGCCGGGTGAGCACCATCAATCTGCATGGATTGCAGGCCTACCTGACGCTGGGGCACACTCGCGCGCGCTATTTTCCTCCGGAAACCGGTGGGCTAATCGCGCTGGGCGGAATCCCTAGCGGCGTTTTCAGGATCGACCACGATCAGGCTTATCAGCAGAACGCGAACGTACGCTATCAGCGTCATAAGAACGAGGAGTGGATCGACTTCACGTGGCGCTTCGACAGCGGGCTGGTGGTCAGCGGCGTGCCGGATGTGGAGGCTGCTCTGGCCTTGACGGCCTCTGAGCAAGTGGATATCGGACTTGCTTGCGCCGGGGTTCCAGCCACGCTACAAACCCCTCTCCGAACCTGCACCGGTATGGGAACTTCAACCTTACTGACTCTGCCCCAGACCGGAACCGAAAACGACGATCACAATCCGGATCGCGTGAAGCCGCACAGTCTTTTCGATATCGGCGTCGGAACCGACAACCTACTCCACAAGGAAAGCGGGCCGCGCTGGACGCTGCGATTCAGTGTGGAAAACGTCACCAACAAAGTAGCGTTGTACAACTTTCTTTCCACCTTCAGCGGTACGCATTTCATTGAACCGCGCAGCTATCAGGCCACGGCCGGCTACGTGTTTTGAACCACGCGCCAGCAGCACACCCGGAGACGACCGGAAGTCGTGTCCGCACGCCGGTCGAAGACGACTCACAGTTGTCCACGGGGTCAACATCGACTTGGAAATTCCCCGGTCGTCGTGGACTGGAAAACATCGAATCGAAGAAGACCGGACGGGTGGCGCGTCAGCACGCGGCCACTGTTATGGCTGATACTCGAGCACCAGCATCGTGATGTCGTCTTCTTGCTCTGAAACCTCGCTGAAGTCTTCCACCGCCTCCACCAGCTTGGCGTGCAGCTCCGTGCAGCCGATTCCGGCATGCGCGCAGAGAAATTCCTTCAAGGCTTTCTTCTCGAAGAACTCTCCGTCCGCATTGGCCGCCTCGGAAAGTCCGTCGCTGAATAACACCAATTTGTCGCCCGGTTGAAGCTGCATGGTCTTCACTTCGTAGGTGGCGACATCCAGCATTCCGATCGGCATACCGGTGCTTTCCAGCAATTGTAATTCTCCGTTCGCGCGCACCAGCACCGGTTTCGGATGGCCGGCATTGGACCAACGCAGCTCTCCGCTGCGATCCACCGTGCAGTAAACCACCGTGGCGTATTTCTCGCCGCGGGCACGCTCGATCAGGAAACGGTTGATGCGCGACATCACGTCGTCGATCCGGACCTCGCCCTCGGACGCGAAAACGAACGCGCCCTGGAGCAACGCGGCCAGCAATGCGGCGCTCACGCCTTTGCCGGATACATCCACGATGACGCAGGCATACATGTCGGGAGTGACGCGGCGCACGTCAAAATAATCACCGCCCACCTGGCGCGAGGCAATGCTCGATCCAACGGCGCGAAACCAGCCTTCGGTGGGCAGCTCGCTCGGCAGCAAACCGGTTTGGATGGTTCGGGCGATATTCAGCTCTTCTTCCATGTGCTGCTTGGCGCGTTCTTCTTCGAGCAAACGCGCGTTCTCGAGAATCGTCGAGGCCTCGAGCGCGAGCGTTTGCAAAATCTCGCGATTGCCGGAAGAAAGGTCCGCCGCAGTCCCGCGCGAATCCATGTACAGCACGCCCACGGTGTTGGTCACCGAACCGGCGATCGTTTCCTGGAGCGATCCGGTTCGCACCTGAATCAGCGGTACGCAGACCACGCTGCGCAGCTCCAGGTTCGCCACCGACATTTCGGGCCGGATGCCATCGGCGCCCAGTGGATCGAACGTCATCGAAAGCAGATCGCGCCGGCTGCGGAGCGCTCGATTGATCAACGAGCGGGGAACGCCCAGGTCTGAGCTGTCCAAAGGCGCGCCGCGCCGGTCTCGCGCGACACTCACTTCCAGTTGCTCGTCCTTTCCTAGCAGCAGGAAGCCCCGCTCGGCGCCGGTGACGGAAAGCGCCGCATCCACCACCGCAACCAGTACGTCGTGAGTGGACAACGAGCTTTGCAGCGCGCGCGCAACTTCCACCAGAGATCGAAGCTTGGAAAGGTTGTTCGCTCCGCTTCCCGCGGGCGCCGACATCTTTCCTAACACCTGGTTCAACTCGTCTTCCTGAAGCGTGTAGGCCAAACGGTAAGAGTCTGGGAATCCGAAATCAATGCGATCCCCATCCTTCAGCAGGTGGCGTTTGACACGCTGGCCGTTCACAAAAACACCGTGCCTGCTATCCAGATCTTCGATGGCGTAGTTGCCGTTGTCCAAGGAGATACGAGCGTGATTGCGTGAGATGCGATTGTCGCGCAGCACCAGGTTGTTTTCACCCTGCCTCCCGATCAGGAACGGCGTGGGATCGATCGGTACGCGGCTGCGATTGCCTGACGGATTCGTCACCGACAACGCGGGTGTCCGGCCGTTCGCGGCGGGGGCCCCGGACGACGACATCAGCGGCTCCGTGAGTGTTGCGGTCTACCAGCGACGGTCGCGGGCTCAGGGTTGGCCGGATCGCTCAACTCCTTGGCGCGCAGAACCTGGCAATGGGAACAGTATCCGCCGACCTCGGTCCGCGACAAGACAATCTCAAATCCGAAGTGTGTCTCAATCTGTTCGCGCATCTTCTTCAGCAGATCGCCAAAAAACTCTTCGATTTTGCCGCAGCGCAGGCAAATCACGTGGGCATGTTCCTGTTTCAGGCGGGTCTCGTAGTAATGCTGGTCCCCATCGTGATGCATCAGGTCCAGTTCGTCCACCAAGCCGCCGGCCTTTAGCAGCTTGAGCGTCCGGTAGACGGTTACCCGGTTCAGTTTAGGATCCTTTTCGCGCGCCAGCGTGAACAGACGCTCGGCATCCAGGTGCTGGCCAGACTGATCGATGAGATCGAGCAGAATCTTGCGCTGCCGCGTGAGCCGGACGCCTTGTAGTTTGAGCGAATCTTTGATGCCGGAAACCGCCATGGAGGAGGAGCTAGAGGCCCTCTAGAAGGGTACCAAAACCAACTGACAAGCGAGCAGCTTTTTGCCGAGCGCCCATCCGAGGGAAGAGTAATGTTTAGTTGGCCAGTTTCGTAGCGCGATTGATGCTGCGGGTCACCAGACGCCGGGGATCCAGCATATGCTGCGGTTTAAAGTGGCTCGCCGACCACTTGCATCCTGGCTCAAATTCGATCCCCAGAAAGTAGCCAATCTCCCGATATACGCAGTATCGAACTTTGCCAATCAGTTCGCCTTTGGGATAGGTAATCCGCAAATCAGTCTGCAACGGAATGGGCTGATCGAATTGGAGACACGCGCCGGATAACGAAATGTCCTCCAGGTTGGCCACACCTTTGCGAATACGCCCGGACTTGTCCTTCCACTGGACGTCCACCATATCCGCACACAACATCCGTGGCTCTATGCGCCTGTCGAACATACACTTCTTATCGGCGAGTGAAAGGTGAATGATTATGAGGGAGCTGCCACCAAAATCGCCCTAACCTGCCGTAAGGCCCTAACCGCAAGGTCTGTACCGACAGAGTACCATGTTCGTTCCCCGAAGGTACTAGTCTTTTCGCCAATTCTTGAGGGCTTACCGCATTTTTGTCACTGACTGGTCTGTGACACCAGCCAGACCTGTTCATCGCGCTCAGTCTCTTGACCGTCGACAGGCGCGAGAGTAGACTGAGGCCTCAGGGTGGGTCCTCCTTTCAGTCCACATTCTCCTCAAGCGCAGGCGATCGCGGGGGTATTTTCGCTGGTACTAGCGATAGCCGCTGTTGTTTTTCTGGTGGTCCTTACTGGAGTGGTCTACAGCGTCGTCCGATACCGGTCGCGCGGCATTATGGCCCCCGAACCCAAGCAGATCTTCGGGTCGCGCAAGCTGGAAGCGTTGTGGACTGTGGTGCCACTGCTGATCGTGACGGGGCTTTTCATCGTCACCGTGCGCGCCATGGTTGTGATCGATGCGCCGCAAGATTCCGTCAGGCATCCCGACTTGGTGATCACCGGCCATCAGTGGTGGTGGGAGGCGCGATATCCAAACGGCGTGGTGGCGACAGGCGACATCCACATTCCAGCGGCGCGGCGGTTGCTTGCGCGCATCGAATCGGCGGACGTGATTCATGACTTCTGGACGCCGAATCTAGGGCGAAAGATGGACGCCGTGCCCGGCCGCTGGAGCTATCTCTGGCTGGAGGCGGACACGCCCGGGAGCTACGCCGGTACCTGCTCGGAGTTTTGCGGCGCGCAGCATGCCTGGATGCGCTTTCGCGTGATTGCCGAACCCCAGTCTGGCTTCGACGCGTGGCTGCAGCGCCAGGCACAACCATCGCCCGAACCTGCGGGCAGCGCGATAGAGGGCGCTCGCCTGTTTCAAACCAAGAAATGCGGTGAGTGCCACAATGTCGCGGGAATTGGCTTAATCTCAACCAAAGGCCCGAATCTGGCGCATCTTGCCACTCGGGAGACCTTAGGTGGCGGAATTTCCCGAAACACGCCTCAGAATCTGGAGCTTTGGCTAACCGATCCGCAGGCGGCGAAACCCGGCAATCGGATGCCGGACACCCAATTATCGGCAAATGAGCGCGACGCCCTGCTCGCCTATCTCGAGAGCCTGCGATGAACAGCCTGACGGCATGGCTGTGCGCCATAGACCACAAACGCATCGGCATTCTCTACATGCTGTCCGCGCTGCTGTTTTTCCTGGCGGGCGGGATGGAAGCCATGGTGATGCGCGCGCAATTGGCCGCTCCGAATCTGAAGCTCATCACACCGGAAATCTACAACCAGATGTTCACCATGCACGGCACCACCATGATCTTTCTGGTCGCAATGCCCGTGCTCACCGGCTTTGGCGTGTATCTGGTGCCGCTCATGATCGGCGCGAACGAGATGGCGCTGCCTCGGCTGGGCGCGCTCAGTTTCTGGCTACAATTCTTCGGCGGTATCCTGCTGTACTTCAGTTTTGCCACCGGCGCGGCTCCGAGCGCGGGCTGGTTTAGCTACGCCCCACTGAGCGAGAAGGCTTTTTCGCCGGGCGTCGGCCTGGATTATTGGGCCTTGGCGTTGCTAATGATAGCCGCCAGCTCCATAGGATCTGCCATTAACCTGGCCGTGACCATCGCCACCGAGCGCGCGCCCGGCATGACCATGCGGCTGGTCCCGCTTTTCGTTTGGATGACCCTGGTCACATCCGTCATGATCGTTTTCGCCCTTCCGGCGCTGGCTGCGTCCCTGACCATGTTGCTGGGCGACCGGCTGCTGCACGCGCATTTTTTCGATCCCGCGCAAGGCGGCGCACCTCTCCTGTGGCAGCACTACTTTTGGATCTTTGGACATCCCGAGGTCTATATCGTGGTCCTTCCGGCTTTTGGCATGATTTCGGAAATCATCCCGGTGTTTTCGCGCAAGCCAATCTTCGGATATCCGTTCGTCGCTACTTCCACGGTCGCCATCGCCTTCCTGAGCTACGGCGTTTGGGCGCATCACATGTTCGCTGTTGCGCTGGGACGCAATTTCCTGGCGGTCTTCGCCGCCGCAAGCATGCTGATCGCGGTGCCCACTGGCATGAAGATTTTCAGTTGGATTGCCACCATGTGGGGCGGATCCATTCGGTTTACCACCGCCATGCTCTTCGCCGTCGCATTCCTTTTGGAATTTACCGTGGGCGGGTTAAGCGGTGTCGCTTTTGCCACCGTGCCCGTAGATTGGCAGATGACGGACACGTATTTCGTGGTTGCCCACATTCACTATGTCCTGTTCGGCGGCACCGTCTTCGCCCTGCTCGCAGGCGTTCACTATTGGTTCCCCAAGTTCAGCGGACGAATGCTGGATGAAAAGCTCGGCCGATGGAGCTTCTGGCTGATCGTCCTCGGCTTCAACACCGCATTTTTCGTACAGCATTTCCTCGGACTGTTGGGGATGACGCGGCGCATCTATACGTATCCAAACCTTCCCTGGTTCGGCGCACTGAACCTGATCTCTACCATTGGAGCCGCCATTCTGGTCTTCGGCATTCTGCTGTTCTGCGCCAACATCGCCATGAGCTTGTTTTTCGGCGGTGTAGCGGGCGACGACCCCTGGAATGCCTGGACGCTCGAGTGGGCCGCGTCCTCTCCGCCCTCGATTCGAAATTTCGAAGAAGCACCCGCCGTTCGTAGCCGGCGTCCGCTGTGGGACCGGAAGCATCCCGAAGCTCCGGATTGGATACAAGCATGACCAAGCGCGTCCAACTCGGCATGGCGATGTTCCTGATCTCCGAGGCGGTGTTTTTCTTCCTGCTGATTCTCGCGTCCGTGTATTTTGGGGAGAAACCCTACTTGATCTCTCGCGTCGCATTGTTGTTGCTCCTCGCGAGCAACCTCAGTATGTGGAGGGGATGGCGCTGGGTCACGATTGCGCTTGGCGCCGCGTTCCTAGTTGGGCTATTCGGAAGCGGATCGAACATGCTGACGGGGATTCACGAGGCGCATATGCTGGCCGGATTGATCGCCCTCGCGCTCGTTCCCGCCTCCGCGCTCAAAGTGATGGCCCTGTATTGGCATTTCTTCTCCGCCGTCGGGATCGTGCTATTTATCGTCGCTTTATGAAGACCTGGGACTGGGAACCGTCGGTGGTGGTGGGTTGCGCGATGCTCGCAATCGGGTATCTCGTGCTAATGCGCAAACGCAGCTTTCATCGCGCGCCTTACTTCCTGGCGGGCGTCGCGCTGCTCCTTCTCGATCTGGTCTCGCCCATCGACGCGCTCGCAGATCGATATCTTCTCAGCGCCCACATCGTCCAGCATTTCTTGCTCGCGCTGGTAATTCCGCCACTATTGCTGCTCGGCACGCCCCGTTTCGATCTCGGCAGCCTCAATAAGCTGGAACGCACGCTCGGCCAGCCACCTGTTTCATGGATGCTCGGTGTGGGCACGATGCTTGCGTGGCACATTCCTACGTTATTTAACGCCGCGCTGGCGAGCGACGGCCTACACGTCTTCCAACACTTGAGTTTCCTGGTCACCGGCACGATCTTCTGGTGGCCGGTTGTAGGGCCTCTAGAAGACCGGCATCTTCCAGTACTCGCCTCCGTTTCCTATCTCTTCAGCGCCTGTCTGGGTTGCAGCCTGCTTGGTGCATTTTTGACGTTCGGCCCGACCGGCCTATATCCCGCTTACTTAAATCCGCCAGCCCGCATCTGGGGACTCGACCCCAAGAGCGATCAACAACTAGCGGGCGTGTTGATGTGGGTGCCCGGCTGCTTCGTCTATCTCTCGGGAATCCTTTCCACCGTATTGCGATGGTACGCGGAGGAACGGACCGCATGACGCGTCCAACAAGCTACGCACCCATCGTGCTGGCCGCCGGCGTGATGCTGACGCTGTGGGGCGTCGCCTCGACGTGGATCGTATCGGTGCCAGGGCTGATCGTGATTGGGATCGGGGTAGCCCGATGGAGACGAGATCTTCAAAATGAAAACTGAGAATCCCTGGTTGCATCATTACGCCATTTTCTTGGCATTTTGCGCGCTCATCGCCATTGCCGCCGGGGCGCTGGTTACCAGCCTGGCGCGCCCCCTTGCCGGACCCATCGCGGCCGCCGCACCCGCGGCAATCAACTCCGCGCAGTTCTGGCACCACATGATCGGCGGCGTGGTTGTGGTTCTCATGCTCGGCCTGGCGATCGGGCGTTCAACCCAACTGGCCTGGATCGGCCTCGGCGTCGGGATTCTGGACGGAGTCCTCGGCGCTAGGGCCATCACCAATGCGCTGCCGCAGTTGGCCGGCATTCTGCACGCCCTGCTCGCGCAGATATTCTTCGGGGCTATCGTCGCCATCGCCGTCGTGACGTCGGAGAGTTGGAAGCGTGGACCGGAACATATCGACGACACCTGGCGTCCGTCTCTCCGCTCATTAGCCATCGCCGTCCCCGCCATCATCCTGCTGCAAACCATGCTCGGCGCTTCCTACCGCTATCGGGCCCTCGGCGTGATCTGGCACATCTTAAATGCGATGATCGTTCTGCTCCTCATTCTGATAGTGGCCGTCTTCCTGGTCCGGCAGTTCCCCCAGCACCCGACGCTGCGGCCGGCATCCGTCACCTTGGCCGTTATTACAGCCATTCAGGTGGTGCTCGGATTCACGACATTCATGATGCTGATCCTGTTCCCAGAGACCAGCCTCGCGGTAGTGATCACCAGTGTTCTGCACGTCACCACCGGCTCGCTGACTTTCGCTGCCGGCCTGGCGCTTGCCATTTTGATCCGCTATAACATCCACGGCGGACGGTCACTCACCGGTCAGTGACTCTAAGGTGACTCCACCTGTGTGGATTTGCGGAAAAGCTTTGATACACTTGTGACCGTGCAGAACGGTGTCTACGGATCCAAGTGCTGATCACCAATCCCCTCAATTCCTCCGCCTACGTCTTTCCAACTCTTGAGTGCTTCCATATTGTCGGGTTTGCGCTGTCGATCGGAACCGTCGCTATTGTGGATTTTTCGCTGCTCGGCATCGGCATGCGCCGTCAAACTCCGGCCCAGCTCGCCAAAGACACCTGGCTCTGGACCCTCAGCGGCTTGGTGCTCATGTTCTTCTCCGGCCTGCTGTTGTTTTCCTCCGATCCGGACATGTACTATCTCAACTGGCCGTTCCTGATCAAAATGGTATTCTTCGTTTCAGCCGTCGTTTTCCATTACACGATTCATCGCAAGGCCGTGGCCTCCGACACCCCGCCAGCCAACGCAAAACTGGTAGCCTGCGTGTCCCTGGCCTTGTGGGCCGGCGTCGTTTTCAGCGGAATCTTTATCGGCTTCGTTTATCCCGGCTTGAGCCTAGGTTAACCACGCATGCTTCTCTCGTTCGCCCAGTGGATCCAACTAACCGGGTTTTTCACCGCTCTTCGCGGATCGGCCTATGTCTATCCCATCATCATGGCGCTGCACATGCTCGGAATCGCCTTCTTCGGCGGCATGGTGCTGATGACCGACATGCGGCTGCTGGGTTGGGGCATGCGGAAGCGCTCTATCGCGGACGTTGTAGACCAGTTCCGCGTACCGAAGCGCTGGGGCTTACTGCTGATTGTCGCCTGCGGCATCCTGATGGCAGGCTCCAAAGCGGAAGAATATTACTACAACGCGTTTTTCCGGGCCAAGCTGATTCTGCTGGCCATCGTGGTGTTGCATGAGCTCGTGTTTCGCCGCAGTGTTTACGCCGACCCGGCGGCGCTTGACCGGGCGTCAAAAGTCCCCGGGAGCGCGAAACTGGCCGCGGCGCTTTCGTTGCTTCTTTGGACGGCCATCGCTTGTTGCGGGCGCGGTATCGGCTACATCGAACCGCCGCTCAATAAGATTCACGCCCAGATCCATTTCGTGCAAAACGCCGCGCTGGCCGCCCTGCGCTGGCCAAGTCAGCTAAAAGGACAGGACCACTAAAATGCTGCTTCTTCAAACCAACGCCATTGCGGACGCGCTGAATAGCTCCGAATGGGTTTTTCCGATCGCTGAATGTTTTCACATCGCGGCGTTCGCCTGGTCCATCGGCCTGATCGCACTGGTCGATTTTCGCCTCATGGGCGTCGGAATGAAGCGGGAATCGGCGTCGGAAATCGCCCGCGCCACCGCGCCGTGGACTCTGCTGGGCCTGGCTGTGGTGCTGCTGTCGGGCCCCATCCTGTTCCTCTCCGATACCCGGATGTACCTTCACAATCCGTCGTTCCGATTCAAGATCGGCGCGCTAGTGATTGCCATCATCTTCAATTACACGATTCATCGCAAGGTGGCTTTGTCGGACACTTCGTCAGCCGGCGTTAAGGTACTGGTGGGCGTGGTCTCTCTTGCTTTGTGGGTCAGCGTTGTGTTCGGCGGACTGTTTATTGCGTTTGCGTAAAAGCCAGGAGGCTCCGATGTCCATTCTTTCTTTCTTCCACTGGGTTCAAAGCACGGATTTGATGTCCTTCATCCGGGAATCCGGGCTGACGTACCCCATCATCATGAGCACGCACCTGGCTTGCATCGCCGTCTTCGGAGGAATGATCGTTATCACCGATCTCCGGCTGCTCGGCGTGGCGTTGCAGAACCGGCCGATCGCAGACGTCGTCAACGGCTTGCGCTGGTGGAAGCGTCTCGGCTTCATCATTATGGTGGCCATGGGAATCATGCTGGGTGGGTCAAAGGCAGTGGATTACTACCCGAATCCTTACTTCTGGACCAAGATGTCGCTGCTGTTCCTGATTTTCATGCATGCCATGATTTTCCGGCCAATGGTTTACAACAATCCGGAAAAGCTGGATGCCTCGCCCATCATTCCCGCGCGCGCCAAGGCCGCCGCGGCGCTATCGCTGGTGCTGTGGACTGGCGTTGTCTGCGCGGGACGGCTCATCGGTTACTACGAGCCGCCCAGCCTAAAAGGCCACGTTGTCAAGGCCGCCAGCAAATAGCGCTCAGTTTTTCTTCGCCAGACTGGCGGTTTCGATGTGTTTCGCATTGCCCCATGCGATGAATGTATCGCTTCCGTTGTGAAACAGCTTCGGGTATCCGAGAGCCATCTTGCCGCCGCTGGCCACTTCCACAACCGGACCGGCAACGCCCGCGGGCGTAACGCGCCGAACCAGCACTTTCGCCCCTGCGGGACTCTGTTCCAGCCACGAAACGATCGCGCCGCCATCATCGTCCAGCGCGAGCGCGGTGTAGCCAAAGGCGTGGCCGCTGCTGAGCAGCACCGGTTTGGTGAAACTGGATCCGCCGTCGTCTGAAAACGCCATCAGTTCGCGTGGCATATCTTGCGCGCCCGTAAACCAAGCCACCGCTACGTGATCGCCCTTGGCCTGAACCGCAGCAGCGTTCGTCGGGCAGGCGTTAATCTGCCAGTTATCGGCGCTCACGATCTTAGGCGTCGACCAGTGCCCGTTCTCCAGCCGCGTCACGGCGATGTCGCGAATGTCTTCCTTGCTGCGGGCCCGGAAAGCCACCAGCAGTCCCTTCGACGTCTTCGTTACAGCCGTGGGGCAGCAACCGCAAACGTCGCCCTGGATCTGCTCTTCCTTAACTTCCTTGCCGGCGGCGTTGACGATAGTGCGCTTCAACGCCACAGGCGCATCCTCACCCTTCAGCGCCTCCAGCCAGAAGATCGACGCCCCGCCATCCGGGTTCGCAATCATCGAAGCCAAACCGTGCTGTACAGCGCTGTGGTCATGATGGGCCTGCAGCGGCATGGTCCAATGCGTCCCGTCAGTGGACGAAGAAACGTAGACGTATTCCGCATCGCTGTCACCGCCCTCGGGCGCTTCCACCCAATGGGCGAACCAATGGCCGCCCGGCAGCGCAATCACCTCCGGCATTTCGGCCGGATGATGGAAGAAGTGGCGATGCGCGGCGACCGTAATAGCCGGCGACCAAGCGCCGCCATGCCTTACCGCATATCGCAGCGAAAAGGAACCTTGCGATGGCTCAGTCCAACTAAATACGGCCGCGCCATCGGGCGCTGCGGACCAGTTGGGTTGCATGCTACCAGGCCCGGATGGATTCGCCAGCGGGGTGGAGGAAAAGGTTTGGCCGAAGGCCGGCAGCGCCAACACGGCGCTGAGAAGGATAGACTGGATCTTCACGAGAGTTACTCCTCTTCTAGGAGACCATGTTTCGGTTGCAATCTTCAATCTGAAGATGATAGGATGCCCTGGCATTGAAACTTCGTCCTCTGCTTTTCCTGCTCGCTCTAGTTCCTGCACTAGCGCAATACCACGCTCCCAGAACCGCCAACGGCCAGCCCGATTTGCAAGGGATCTGGCAGGCCGAGACCACGGCATCTTATGACATTGAGCCTCATGCTGCGCACTTGGGCATGCCTGCGGGAACCGGCATCGTGGTTGGCGGCGAGATCCCGTATACGACCGAAGCCGCCGCTAAGAAGCAGCAGAATTTCCAGCAACGCGCGACCGAGGATCCCAATAACAAGTGTTTCCTGCCAGGCGTTCCTCGTGCCAACTACATGCCACTTCCATTTCAGATCTTTCAAACGGCCAAGGATGTCGCGATCCTGTACGAATACGTCCACGCCTATCGTTTGATCCCGCTCGATGGAAGCAAGCATCCCGATGACGTCGATTTCTGGATGGGCGATTCGCGCGGCCACTGGGAAGGCGACACCCTGGTGGTTGACGTCGCCGACAACAACGATCAAACCTGGTTTGACGCTTCCGGCAACTTCCATAGCGGGGCTTTGCACGTGGTGGAACGCTACACTCGCACCGGACCCGACACCATTAGCTACGAAGCCACCATCGAAGATCCCAAGCTGTTTACCAGGCCATGGAAGATCAGCCTGCCACTCTACCGCCGGCCGGAAAAAAATCTTCAGCTCATGGAGTATGACTGCTACGCCTACGAGGAACCCAGCAAATGAAAACAATTCTCCTCGGCTTGCTCTTATCTGTAGCGGCACTGGCACAGACGCCCGGGCCTCAGGAAACGCCCCGGGACAAGCCGGCCGTAAAAGCTGGTCCGATGCCGCGCGGCGTTGACGGGAAACCCGATTTCCAGGGCGTTTGGGAGGTTCGCAGCCCGGGTGGAAATGCGGCTTACGACGTGGAAGATCATCTCAAGCAGGTCTATGGGATTCCGCCCGGCAAAGGCGTAATCGTCGATCCGAAGGATGGCAAGATTCCCTACTTGCCCGCCGCGGCGCAACGGAAGCAGGATCTGGTGGCGCATCACATGTACGACGATCCCGAAGCGCATTGTTTTCTCTCTGGCATTCCGCGCCAAGTGTACGCGCCCTTCGGCTTCCAGATTTTGCAGCCCGCCAACTACGTCTTGTTTCTGTTCGAAAATTTCCACGCCTACCGCGTGATCCCCACCGATGGCCGCCCGCACCTACCCGCCGACATCAAGACGTTTGATGGCGATTCTCGCGGCCGATGGGAAGGCGACACCCTGGTAATCGACGTTACCAATCAAAACGACAAAACGTGGTTCGACATGGCAGGCAACTTCCATAGCGATGCTCTGCATGTGGTGGAGCGCTACACCCCGGTAGACGCGAACACCATCGACTACCGCGCCACCATCGAAGACCCTAAGACTTTTTCGCGTCCCTGGACCATCGCCTTCCCCATCACGCGAATCGTCCGTCCTGGATACGAAATCATGGAGCTGGCTTGCGTGGAAGGCGAACGCGATCTCAAGCACTACACCGAAGGCGAGGGCGGCGGCGGCAAGAAGTAGAACGGTTATGAGAACATCCGTGCTGGTCTTGCTTCTCATGGCGGGGTTTGTAGCTCTTCAGGCGGACCAACTTTCGCATGTGGAAGGCGAAAACTTGTTGGGCATGAAGACGGTGCTGCCGGACGCTGCGGCGGGCCATCCGGCGGTGATCGTGATCGGGTTTACCCACGCCTCACAAAGCCAGTCCAAAGCATGGGTCGCTCGGTTACAGCATCAGTTGCCCGTGTACACGATCGCGGTCTTAGAAGACGCTCCTCGGTTGGTACGCGGCATGGCGGTACACGGAATGAAGGGTGGCGTGCCGGAAGACCAGCGCGAGCATTTCATCGTGATTTATCACAATGAGAAAGAGCTGAAGCAAGCTGCCGGATTCGACGCCCAGAACGATGCCTATGTGCTCCTGCTGGACAACGACGGCGGCATCCGCTGGCGCTTCCACGGGCCGATGACCGATACGGCGATCGAGCAACTCAAGTCGCAGGCTGCGGCGCAACCAGAACCAACGCTAGACGTGCACAACGTCGTTGGTCAGTGTTCCAATTTTCTCGATGGTCACCGACACCGGGCCACCTAGCTTGTTCAAATCGATGTTCTGCACCGCTCCGCCTTGTGCCGATTTCTTGAGCGCCGTGCCCATGGAAATAATATCGCCCGCCAACAGCGTCAGGTGGCCGGATAAAAACTCGAGTACTTCTGGAATCTTGTAAAAAAGATTTTCCGTGTTGTCTTCGGTGACCAACTCGCCTTTGTGGCTGCACGATACGGCGAGTCGATGCGGATCGGCGATTTCGTCTTTCGTTACCAGCCATGGGCCCATCGACGCGAACGTGTCGCAGCACTTGTAGCGGCCCGGATAGCTCACCCATGTGTCCACGTATTCGATCGCCTTTGCATCCCCGGCCTTGGGATGGATGGCGCGGTAATGAAACGTATCTTCGGCGCGCATGGTCGGCGACGTAATGTCGTTGTGGATGGTGTAGCCGAAAACGTAATCGTAAGCATCGCGCGCCGATATGTTCTTGGCCGTCCTGCCGATCACGACCGCCAGTTCGGGCTCGGGATGCACTCGCCCATAGTGCGGCTTGCATTCGATGGCGCCGCTGTGACCCACCAGCGAACTCGCCGGCTTGATAAACATCGCGGGGTGCTTGGGGCCCTGCAGAATCCGATCGCTGTTGGCGCTATTGTTCAGCGCCAGGCAGCAGATCTTCGAGGGACGTCGCACGGGTGCGTACCAAGTAACATCACTCAACGAATATGTTTCCGCGCTCAGGCGAGGCTGCTCGCCACTTTCGATGAGTTCCAGAATGCTGCGCGGCCCTGAAATCTCAATTAAAGTCGCCTCATCGAGCGAAACGCCAATCCGATCTTTGCCGCCCGCGTGGAAGCTCGCCAGCCTCACCTTTTGTCCGGAATGACGGCCATGATCTCGCACTCCACCAGCAGCGGAGCGCGCAGATCCGGGGTCGGAAAGGTGTGCCGCGCCGGACGCGAATGCGGGTCGGGAAACATTTGTAGCCAGTATTTATTCACCACCGGACGGTTGGCTATGTCCCGCAGCCAAACATTCAACTTGATGACGTCTTCCGGCGTCGCGCCGCCAGCCTCCAGAACTTTTCGCACGTTGGCGAACATCTGCTCGCACTGCGCCTCCACTCCATCGGGCACCTTGCCCGTGCCGGGATCCTTTCCGAAAATTCCGCCGCTAACGAGAAATGGACCCAACCGGCTGGCATTCGGAATCGGATTCACATGCTCCAAGCCAGGCACTTCGATACTGGTGCGTTTGCTCATTTTAGTAGTGTAGCGAGTACATCGTTCGTGCCGGGCTCATCCCGACCCTGAAACTCTTTCAAGCGGCGAAAAATCTCGGCCGCCGCTTGATGAAACTCGCCGGGCAGACCGGCGCTCTCAAACGTTGCCGCGATCTCGTGCATTTCGCCCGTAAATCGCCAGGCTTTCGGGGCCGCGCGCGAGATCTCGCGCTCCAACTCGGGAAGCGAAGGGCCGCTTCTTTGCCACTGCCGTTTGAGATCCTCAAGAATATCCAGTTGTTCGGCAGCGGCCAGCACCGCGCACGCCAGCGCGATAGAGCCCTTGGAATAAGCCGCGAAACACATCTTCAACGCCGACGCCCGCCCAATGCTGCCCGCTAGCACTTCCACTTCAATGGGCCCCGAGGAAAAATGGTGCGCGACACTGTCGGCGTTTTCGCCCGAGAGATACAGCCAAGTCCGACTACGGTTCATTGTAGGAGGGCCAATGATGCCACCATCCACGAACCGCGCCCCACGCTCTTCCAGCAACTGAGCAATTCGCTGGGTGCGTTCGGGAGAAATGGCGTTAGCATCGACGTAAGTGCCTTGATAAGAATGCCGCGCAACTTGTTCCGCGATCTGCTCCGCAAATTCCGGAGGACAAACGCTTACAATTATCGGGCACAGCTCGCACAGCCGACCAAGCGTTCCGGCATCCTGTAACCCAGCCTGAGACGCACGAGCGTGGGTGCTTGTGCTCCGTCCTTCGGAGGCCCAGTACACTTCATTACCACCGTTACGCGCGGAAACAGCGACAACCGTTCCCATCTGTCCAGGATGCAGTATCCCAATGCAACGGCCCGTCATGCCAAGGCTTCTAGAGTCCGAATTCTGAATTCTGACTTCCCTCCCCTTCACTTCGCCGTCAGATGCGGCGCATCCCGTTCATCTTCCTGGCAGACGAACTCTATCAATTCGGTATCCGCCATGAGGCGCTGGTGAACGAAAACCGTCCAGGGCTTGGTGTACGCTTTGGGATCGTCAATCGTAACTTCGATTTCCAGATGCCCGAAATCGGGGCGGCGATAGCGCTCGGTGATATGGGCGGAATCGGTCAATGGACTGCCCTCCACATCCAGCCATCCAAGATCGCGAAATCCAGCCGATTGCACCACCAGCGTGTCGCCCTCCCAGTGGCCCGTCGAGTAACCGTACCACCAGGGATCCGCATCTTTGGGCAACGGGCGTCCATCGGTAAAAATCTGCCGGATGCCGGCATTGGCCTCGTACAGGATCACAATCACCTGCGGCGTCTGGATCATCTTGCGAGGCTGCCCGTGGTAGTGAAACTGCATCATGCCCATCGGCAGGCAGTGTGCGTCCGGATTGTCCTTGCTATTGTCGGCGATACGTTGTTTGTGCAGTTCCGCGGCCCAGGGCTGGAACGGCANNCAAACCGTCTGGGAAGGAAGAACCGATATTCCAAAACGCGCTTCGTTTGACGAGAGCCAGGAAATCGTCGTTCGTCTTCAAGCCGGCAAAGAAATCGCCGTTCGCCGCCGGGGCTTTCGGATTCGCCGCAGCCGCCGGGGCAGGTGCGCGGAAGTTTTCCCAGATGCCTGTCAGATCCGGCTTGCCATCGGCGGTCTTGGGAGTGGGCGCGCTCAGATTCGGCTTTCCATCGGCGGTTCTGGGGACGCCCGGCGTGGCGTACGACGGCCACTGAGCGAAAAGAGCGGGCACAGCGGCCATGAGAACGACTGCCGCGAAAAGACAACGGCGCCAAGAGTGCGGAGTGGGCATAGGCGCTTCCCAAAATACGTCGCTGCGCCAGCCATGTCAATAGCGCGAACGTCCTCGCGTTGATATACTCAGCGACGGAAATGAAGTTTCATTCGACCGTATTCTTAATTCCCCTCCTTCTTGCTTCTACCGGCGTCGCGCAAACGGCGGCCGACTGGCCGAGTTACAATCGCGATCTCGCCGCCACACGCTACTCGGCCTTGAAGCAAATCAACGCGGGCAATGTATCCAAACTCGCGCAAGCTTGGACCTACCGGCTGCGGCCCGATGCGACTAGTCCGGCGGCGGGCACGATGAACGAAGTCACGCCCATCGTTGTGAATGGCGTGATGTATCTGCCGGCGGGCAACCGGGTAGTGGCTCTCGATCCCGATACGGGTGCCGAGATCTGGCGTTACGAATTGAAGAGCGGCGCGGCTTCCCAACGCGGCGTCTCGTACTGGCCGGGCGATAAAGACAATCCCGCGCGCATCCTCTTCACTGCGGGCCACAAGATGGTGGCGCTGAACGCCAAGACCGGCAAGCTCGATCCGGGCTTCGGCAATGAAGGAGAACTTACCATGGACGTTCCCTTCGCCGGAGTCCCCACCATTTACAAAAACGTGATTCTGGTCGGCATGAACATGTTCGGCCCGGGCGAAGAGCACCTCCATCAACAGGACGAAGAGGCGGGCGGCATGCCGGGCGATTCGCGCGCTTATGATGCGCGGACGGGCAAGAAACTCTGGGACTTTCACGCCATCCCGCAGCCGGGCGAAGTGGGCCACGACGATTGGAAAGAAGGCAATTGGAAGGCGCGCTCCGGCAACAACATGTGGTCTTACGCCATGACTGTCGACGAAAAACGCGGCATCGTCTACATGCCCATGGGCGGGCCGGCTGCGAATTATTGGGGTGGCGACCGCAAGGGCAACAATCTTTTCGCCAACTCAGTGGTCGCGGTGGACTCACAGACAGGCAAGCTCAAATGGTATTTCCAAACGGTCCATCACGAGCTCTGGGATTACGATCTTCCGCCCGATCCCGTGCTCATCGACATCGTCAAAGACGGCAAGAAAATTCCAGCCCTGGTGCAGACCGGCAAATCGGGGTACATGTTCATCCTCGATCGCGTGACCGGCAAGCCAGTGTTTGGCGTGGAAGAACGGCCGGTGGCGCAAGGCAGCGCGCCAGGAGAATGGTATTCGCCCACCCAGCCCTTTCCGTTGAAGCCGCCGCCACTCGCACGCGTGAGCATCTCACGTTCCGACCTGGTAACCGCCGCCGACACCAACGCCGACCATGCGAAAGCGTGCCAGGAAGTTTGGGACAAGCATGGTTTTCAGGATGCGGGGCCATTCGCGCCTTGGGTTTATCAGGGCGAAGGCACGCCGCAGCACGAGACCATCAGCCTTCCCGGACCAACGGGCGGCACNNCCAAGGCGAACGAAGAAGGCAAACTTCCCTACGTGATGCGTCCGGGCTTTTTCAGTTTCTCGGCACCCTATAAGGACGCCGATGGCAAGACTCTCGGCAACCTGCCCTGCATCAAGCCACCATGGGAGCGATTGTTTGCGGTGAACGTGAATACGGGTAACATCGCCTGGCAAGTGCCGCTCGGCGTCACCGATTTTCTGCCGCCCGATAAACGCAATACCGGACGATCGGGCGCGTTCGCAGGTCCCATTGCAACCGGCGGAGGATTGGTTTTCATCGGCGCAACCAGTGACGCTCGCTTCCGCGCATTCGACTCCAAAACCGGCAAGGAGCTTTGGAGCACGCAGCTGGAATACGCGGCCACAGCCAATCCGCTCACCTATGAAGGCAAGACCGGCAAACAATACGTCGCGATTATCTCGGCGGGTCCGGGCAAGGGAAACAATCAGGCGCTGGTAGTTTTCGCGCTGCCCTAGAGAGCCGCGCCGCGATCACTAACGCTCGATGGGTCCGCCNNCCGATGTTGCTCTGCAGGTACGCCAGGTGACGATAACCTTCGGGGAAGCGCTTGAGCAACTCCTGATCCAGCGGCAATAGTTTGCCTGGATCCACAGGGTCCATCCGATCTTTCTCGTAAATCGGCTGCCGCAGCACGATACCCCACCGATTGTCGCGCTTCTCGAAGAAATCGTAGAAGCGGCCGGTGCAAACTACGTCGCACAGCACATCGTGAACCAGAGCGCGCTGATTGATTGTCATTTTGGTCTGCGAAATAGCTCGCGTACCTTCGATGTCCACCGTGAATGCGCCCTGAAAGTGCAGGATGTTGACGCCGCGGTTGAAGCCTTCCCTGCTCACTTGAATGAATTGATCGGCGGTTCCCTGAAACCACGTGGCCATCATGTAGCCGTCGTCATGCCATACGGTTCGGAACCGTTCCCAATCGCCCGCGTCGCGCCACAACACCCAGTTGTCCACTACGGTTCGAATCGCCAGGGACTCCATCAGTTGATCGTTCGACATGCTCAGACATTGTATCTTGAGGCTACGGCAAGAGTTGAAATTGGACGGAGAGCGAGCACGTAACCGGGGACGGAACGTATTGCACGAACCCCGGGAAAGAGCCCAAAAGCCCGCCGACAATTGACGCCGTTGGAAAGAAGCCCAACGTGGCGCCTACTGCGGATGGGGCAAGCGGCACATTCGACAATTTGAGTATCTGGCCTAGCGTGATTCCAGCCGCGGCTGCCAGCTTTTGCGCCTGAGCCGTTGCGTCGGCAATCAGATCGGCATTGGAACACGCCTGCGATGCCTGCAATTGCTGCGATACCTGCGTTCCGTTGACGCTAAACGTCAGCGCCAAGCCGCTATTATTCTGCCCGATNNGAGATCGGCGGCTGTGATGCCTACGCCCGCCAGCGCTGCGACAACTTGATTCAAATTCGTGCCGGCGCTTGAACTGACTGACACTCCGAAGACAACTTGATCGGGTTGCAGATTGACCGAGCGCGTTGCCTGAACGGTCAGCGTGTGCGATGGGAGCTGCCCGAAAACCGGCAGCACGGCAAACAACAGGATCGATAGCGAACGATTCCGCATCGATCTAATACCTGTTGACATTGAATTTGACCGTGATCGCACAAGGGGGAGGTGTAGCGCTGGAAAGGGTGGAAACAAAAGCTCCCACTTCCACAATGCCCTGAGTGGCGGAGACAACATTTGATGTTGCACTCGACAGCGCCAAAATAGAGTCAAGCGTCAGGCCTGACGCGGTAGCCAGATTCTGCGCCTGCGTGGTGGCGCTTGCGATCAAGCCCGCGAGCGAACACGTCTGCGATTGCGCCAACTGCTGCGAAACTTGGGTTCCTACGATACCGAACGATAGACTCATTCCATTGTTCAGCTTGGTGATGTTCTGCTGCAACGTGGTCAGGGTCGCGACAGTGGCTTTCGTATTTGCCAGCGGGACTGGCAGGCTGAACGACCACCCGAGAGTCGGCACCGGGATGGGCGGAGGACTGGCGCCAAGGCTGGAGATGATCTGGGCTTGCGTACTTACACCCGTGAAGTTTGCAGCCGTAATCCCCGATCCCTGCAGCGCCGCAAGCACGTCGTCAAGACCGCTGGTGCTGCTAGATACGACGGTCACAGAGAAAACCGCCTGATCCGGCTGAAGGTTGGCGTTATTGGAGACGCTGACTGTGATCGAATTCGAGTCCAATTGTCCGAACGCAAGAGGACAAAATGATACCAAGACAAACACCAAACCGCTTTTCCGCATCATTCGAGTATACTCTCCTCCAGTGAATATCGAATTAACAAGAACTCCCGAAACTGCCGCTTTACTGGCTTTCCATAACGTCTCGGTCATGCTTGGCGACAAACAAGTGCTGCATGACATCACGCTTCGCATCGAGACCGGAGAGCACGTTGCGATCCTGGGGCCGAACGGCTGCGGCAA
>PKZC01000314.1:0-4041 GCA_003132905.1 Bryobacterales bacterium
CTTATAACCGGACGCCAGTGGTTTTGACTGTTGAGTTGTCGGCGAGAATGAGGGTGAATTCAGTGTTGTAGGCGTGCAAGGGGATCGGAAGATTCGTTATGTGCGAGCGTTGGTCCAAGTACTTTCGTTGACTGTCTATCCAGAGATAAGCGAAGCCGATAGGAAAGGCGAGAATAAAAAGTCCGAGCAAGCTGCCAGCGATGGCAAGAGTGATGCCGATGATTGCGGCGGCGCCCATGAGGCAATATTCGACAAAATTGATTGTCTGAAGCTCGCGTTGGCGTCGCTCTGCTTCTTTGATATTTTCAGGCGGAGGATTGGCTCCCCTGATTCTCAGTTGAGTATCGTCCAGCACCATGCCCGAACCTTAGGATAGTGACTCGCTCGCACGAGCAGATCGACCGCCATTCCGGCACGGGAGGCCGGCGACCAGGCGAGTTCTTGAGGAATGACAGCAGGAATGACGAGAGAACGAGAAATGCCCGTCGCCACACAAAAGCCCGTCGATGCAGCAACGTAGGCGGTTAAACGTCTGATTTCACGATGTTTGTCGGCTGAGGCCACATCTCCGGTGTAAATTTTAGATATACCTGCGGCGGATATGCGAAGGTACTTGAACACAATGCCGTGGAAAGGGGATAATATATCACTCCTTGCCGAAAGGCAAGGGGTGAACTGGCCGGAAATTCCGTTTGACGGCAAAGATGGCCAGGGCTTCTCGATTCGCCGAAAGGCGAGGGGAATTCAACTTTGGAGACAAAGCATGATTCCTCAACTCGGGAAGATGTATGCGATCAAGGAAGCTGCCGCGATTCTTGGCGTCGGACGCGATACCGTGGTTCGGCTCATCAGGAGTGGTCAGTTGAAGTGTGTAGAGCTTCCCCGGACGGGCGGGCGCGGAAGGAATAAGAAGCGTCTGATTCCTGAACGGGAGCTCGACCGGTTTGTCCGGGAACACTCCAGCGGCTTTCTTGGTTTGACAGCGTAAGTGAGAAGGCGGGGNNTTGTGGCCGCCCCTATTTATTTTTAACGACTTGCAAGGCAAGCTTCCAAGTGGATTGCAAAGCTGCATCCAACGCATCTTGTCGCGAGCTGATCCACTGAGAATAATGTTTCTGTACGATCGCGGGGCTGTTGCCTAAGATCGCGGCCACGTTCTCCACGCTCACACCCTTCGATAGAAGATCAGCGGCGAGCGAGTGCCTGAATCTATGCGGATGGTCTGGCGCGATCCCAACTTCTTTGCAGATGGCTTTGATGCGCTTACGCCAGAGGTCGCTTGCCGTATGCGGATGGGTGGATTCGCCCCGAAGAAAAAAATGCCCGCCTTTCGGCGGGAGCTTCTTCAAGAGAGATACGAGCGTTTCTGGGATGAGGATAGAAACTGGAGTTCCCGCTTTCGTCGTGTAGAGGTAGATTCGATTGTCCGCCAACTGGGACGTTTTGAGGAGCGACGCATCGCCGATTCTAAGCCCGGTATGTCTGAGCGTGAGAATGAAGGAAAGCTCTCGGTCGTCTTCCGCTTCGCTGAGGATGTTTTGGATTTCCTTTTCACTGAATGGGAGGCGTGGATTTATTTTGACCTGCGGCGCTTTGATGCTTTTCGCTGGGTTCTTCGTGAGCCAGCCGCGGTCGATGCAGAACTGGAAGAACGTTCGTAGGTGGCCGAGTTCTTTGGAAGAAGTGAGAGAGGCGAGACGCCGAGAGCTTCTAAAATCGCGCACAGAATCTGAGGTGAAATCCTGACATCGCACGATGCCATGATCTTGTCCAAAAGTATTGAGAGTGCTCTCCAGTGTTTGATATTTTCTAAGAGTGTTTCGAGAGAGGTTTCGTCCTTCGCAATCCTTGATGAACGCGGCGAGCGCCTCCTTGGTCGTGATGCCTTTCGGTTGTTGTTTGGCTTGGACGCCATTCTCGATTTTTCGTGCGAGCTGTTCGGCCCGTTCGAAGTTTCTGGTCTTTAAGCTTTTCTGATAGGGCTTGCCCTCAATCGTTCCTTTGGCCCAAAGCGCACACCTGCACTTGCGGCTGATGCGGTCATCTGCATGCGGGCACTTTTCCCGGTGGCGTCGGTAAACGGAAAGCACTAAACGAAGTCTAAAACGAAATCGGGTACATGCCAATACGCAGGATGCGAAGTTGTTGATTACAAGGTAAATACTATGGCGGAGAGAGAGGGATTCGAACCCTCGATAGAGTTTCCCCTATACACGCTTTCCAAGCGTGCGCCTTCAACCGCTCGGCCATCTCTCCGGGGTTTACGGGAGCAGTGGGCAAAATCGCCCGCGACCTTCAGTCTAACATGCGATGCGCGTCTAAACCGCGTGGCGTTTGGTGCGAGAGAGCAGCTCTTTGGCCCTCGCCAATGCGCGGGCTTCGGCGTCCTCGCGCGTGTCGGCGACAATCCGCGCTAGCGCCGCGCCGGGCGATACATTGTCGGCCTTGGTGTGCCACTTATCGCCGAGTTGGTAGGTGGTGAGATTCACCTGCCAGCCATCGACGTCCACTTTTCGCTCGCTGAAGTTCTGCGGTTTCATGTTTGCCCCGCCGATTTCGCCGCTCCTCTTTCAACCGGAGCGCCCACCAGATTGCCCCATTCGGTCCAGGAGCCGTCGTAGTTAATCACGTTGTTGATCCCGAGCAGATACTTCAGCACGAACCACGTGTGGCTGGAACGTTCGCCGATCCGGCAATATGCGATCACCGGCTTGGATGGAACCACGCCCTCGGCGCTGTAGAGCTTTTGCAGCTCGTCCAGCGATTTAAACGTTCCATCGTCGTTGCAGGCCCTGCCCCACGGCACGCTGCGCGCTCCGGGAATATGGCCGCCGCGCTGGCAGGTTTCGGGCAGCCCTGGAGGCGCGAGAATTTCGCCGCTGAATTCCTGGGGACTGCGCACGTCGATCATCACCGCGCTCCCGGCTTTCTGTGCCTGTTGTACCTGTGGCAAGAAAGCGCGCAAGGAGTAATCGGGTTCAGTTGCGTGGTAAGGCTTCGGGCCCGGCGGCGGCTTGGTCGCAGCGGTATCCAGATCGCGCTCTTCTGCCAGCCACTTCTTGCGCCCGCCGTCCATGATGCGAACGTCTTTGTGGCCGTATATTTTCATCTGCCAAAAGGCCCACGCCGCGAACCAATTGTTGTTGTCACCGTACAGAACCACGGTGGTATCGTTCCCAATACCCGATTCGGTCAGCAAAGCCTCAAACGCAGCCTTGGGAGCGATATCGCGAACCACGGTATCGCAAAGCTGAGTGTTCCAGGCCCAGGCAATCGCGCCGGGCACGTGGCTTTCGTCATAGGCCTTGGTATCCACGTCCACTTCGACCACACGCACATTCGCGTCTTTGCCGTGCGACGCTACCCAATCGGTATTCACTAAAACTTCCGGATGCGCATACGCAGCGCTCATAAAACCCTCCACATTTCAATTCTAACGCGGGGGTTGCTCAGGAGATTAGCCTAGGTCGAACTTCTCGTGGTGCAATAGCGGGTCTGCTTTTACCAGTACGGGCCGGCGCAGGATTTCCTCCAGCTCTTCCAGATGTTTATTCTGGTTCGACTTGAGGAATTTGGCGACGTCGGGATGAACGCGCAGCAGGACATCCTTGCCTTCGATGGCGCCGGCGATTTTACCGGCCTCCTGCAGAATCTCGTTCACGATGGTCTGCACGCTTTTGACGTAGCCCGCGCCTTCGCAATGCGGGCAAGGCATACAGAGCGCGCGTTCCAGGCTTTGCTTTACACGCTTGCGCGTGATGGCCACTAAGCCAAAATCGTTAAACTGCAGAATCTTGTACGGAGCGCGGTCGGTGCGCATGGCGTCTTCCAGCGCCTGCATCACCTTCTGGCGATTCTTGCGCTCATCCATATCGATGAAGTCGACAACAATGATGCCGCCCAGATCGCGCAGCCGGACCTGGCGCACGATTTCCTTCACCGCTTCGGTGTTGGTCTTGACGATGGTGTCTTCCAAACGATTAGACCGGCCAACGTACTTGCCGGTGTTCACGTCGACGGCGACCAGCGCTTCGGTCTGGT